>JACQYL010000065.1 GCA_016208165.1 Deltaproteobacteria bacterium | reverse complement strand
TGGTGAATTTTAACGGCAAACATAGCCTGATTATATCGTAACTACTTATTATTGCAAGGCTTATCTCCACCTCGCGACCCTTAAGTCAATGACATTGAGGGGACGGTGATGGAAGATCTGGGTGAATTATTAGGAAACGTGAGAGAACTATTAGATCAATTGCAGCGGCAAGTAAACGACATCGAGCAACAAGTGAGCGTGTCGGAGGGGGAAGACAGGCAACCGTTGCTCAAAGAGATCGCCGACGTGAGGGCAAAACGGGAGCGAGTGCTGGCCCGAGTGGAAGACATGATCGGCGGTAGTGGGAAAGTTCTGGAACAACTGAGGCAATCCATAGACAACACGGCTCGCGAGTATTGGGCTATGGTGGAAAAGACAGCGGCAAGAAAAAGCGCCTAGCAGCCCGTTGAAGAAGCCGGATTGCTACAGGCTGGTGAAAAACGATGATATGCAAGGCGCGCAAATCTCTAGGAATGAGTCGTACACAGAGTACGTCGCAGTGACGAGGGATGAAGCTTCACGCCGTTGGCGTGACAGCAGATCGCGTTTTTCACCAGCCTGATAGGGCAACGGCCGGACGACGACCAAGGCCTCGGGGGATCGGAAATGCCTCCGGGGACACAGGAAGGAGAAGCAAGATGAACATCTTTCGGGCTGGGGCAATAGGTGCGGTTTTGCTGACGATGGTGTTCCTGGGAGGGTGCAGCAAGGAGGAATCGTCTCCCGAACCCCAACAGTCGGTGACTACTTCTTCGGACGTAAAGAAGGAGATGGGAGAGGCGGTTCAAGCCCTCAAGGACTACACGTATGAACAACGGGACGAATACCTCGGCAAAATAGACGAACAGTTGGACCGGATCGATGCAAGGATCGAAGAGTTGAAGGAAAAGATTGAAACCAAGTCCGATGAGGTCCGGCAGACCTTCCGGGAGCGTATCGACCGGCTCAAAGAGAGCCAGGCTGCTGCGCGTGAAGAGTTGGACAAGTTGAGGGATTCCTCCGGGGACGCCTGGAATGAAATGATGAAAGGGATGCAGGACGCCCTGGACAAGCTTGAAGAGGAGTATAAAAGCGCGGCTGCGGAGTTGAGCTAGTACGGCATAGGGGTTTGATCGGTAGTCGTGGTGGATGCAAGGAGTGCTAAAAGACCTTCAGACCAAGGAGAGCGGATATGAAACCGTTGGGAACTATGCGGGTTTGCTGGATCTCCATCTGGCTGTTCACAGGGATCCTACTCGTGAGCGCGGGTTGCGGACCGGCTCTTGTAGCAGGCGGTGCGGCGGGAGGATATGCCGTTGGCAGCGACGAGCGAAGCATCGGCGGCCAGGTGGATGATGCAGTCATTACCGCCAAAATCAACGAGAAATACTTCAAAGATCCGGACATGAAGATCTTTAACATCGACGTAGATACCAACGACGGCCGGGTCACGTTGACGGGTGTGGTCGCTTCCGAAGAACGAAAACAAAAGGCCGAAACCTTGGCGCGTAGCGTCGAGGGAGTCAAGAGCGTATCCAACGAACTTCAGGTCAAGTAGATCATTGGGAGGGTGGCGCGTCCTGATGGTCGGAGAAAGGTAGTTGGCTTCATAAGGATGAACCCCTCAAAGCTTCTCCGGCCCGAGACCGTCCATCTTCGGATGTATTCCTTTAAAATCGCAAAGGAGTAGCGCCATGTTACGCTGGGCCATCACCTTTTTAATCCTGGCATTGGTGACCAGGGTCCTCGGCTTGGGCGCCATTGCATCCGCCGCGGCTGGAATTGCTCAGATTCTGTTTCTCATGTTCCTTCTGATGTTCACGGCTTCACTAGTGGTAAAATTCGCGCGGCGTAAGAAAGTCGAAGAGACACTGATTATGGAGTCCTACGGACGGCGGTGACAGCCGGAGAAAGCTCTGTCCCCCTGTGGTTGATCGCCGAACAAATCAGTCCTCCTGAATATTCCAGGACGGCGGGCCCGGATTCCCATTGCGGGCCCTGTCCCCGCCTTCCCTTAAACGAATCGTCCGCTTCGGGCTCACGGCTCTGCGCGGCCGATCCGCGCGGATGTTTTACGGCGCAACCCTGAGAACACGTAAACCGAGGAGACTGTCGGTCAAGTTCTCCGGGTAGCCGTAGCGTCTCGCCGACCGGCAGCCTGTTGCATGTTCGCCCCAGCCGCCGCCACGAATCACTTTCAACGCGCCGGCAAGCGGACCCGTGGGATCGATCACGGAACCTGTCGGATACGCCCCGAACCAATCCATGCACCACTCCCACACGTTTCCGTGCATGTCGTACAACCCCCACGCGTTGGGAGTTTTCTGGGCCGCAGGATGCGTTTTCAGTTCCGAGTTGTAGCAGTACCACCCCATGTCGTCGAGGATCGGATCGAGGTCGCACGCCTCCTTCGTGATATCCCCATTGGCGAAGGCCATATCGCTCCCCGTCCGCGCCGCATACTCCCATTCCGCTTCCGTGGGCAGCCGGTAGGCGCCTTCACCCATGGTGTTCAGCTTGGCGATAAACGCCTGGGCATCGTCCCAGGAAACCGATTCCACCGGGCAATCGTCACCACAGGTATTGAAAAAGGACGGGTTGGTCCCCATAACGGCCTTCCACTGCCCCTGGGTAACCTCGGTGGTCTGCAGGTAAAACCCCTTCGTCAGAGTAACCAGGTGTCGGGGCTCGTCCAAGTCCCGGCCCAACTCGCTTTCCGCACTCCCCATCGTAAACCGGCCCGCTGGAATGTAAGCGAACCTCATCCCTAGGCTGTTGGCGATCGTCCCCATGGCGCCGTCACCACTTAGGCAGTCTCCTTCGAACGAGCGGTCCAGAACGTATTGCGTAGCCTTGCTTTCGATCAGCAAATCCGCCGTCGCCGCCTGATCGGACGTGAAGGTCAAATTCAGGGAGGCGGGCCGGCCGAAGTACTCCAGGGCCCCCACTTCATCGACGCATTCCCCGTCCAGGAACACCTGGAACTGTTCGCCGTCCGGCGTCACGATGACCACGCAGGACCCGGTCGAGTACGTCTGGATGTAGAAGTTGTTGCTGCCGTCGGACGGCTTCCAAATGCCGGACCGGCCCGCCGTAACCGACGTAGCGATCATGAAAGAAAAGCCAAACACCAGAAGAAGGACTCCTGCCGTCTTTTTCATTGTTGTCTCCATCCTATTTGAGGGTTTCTGTGTGTAACAAGAACCACTTTTCATTCGCGCCCCGGGACCTTGCACAGGGATCGAGGGCAAAAAGGATCAAGGATAAGACCTCAGAACACGCAAGCCGACGAGTTTGTCGCTCGAGTTCGGTTGCAAGCCACCGCGACTCGCCGACCGGCAACTTGTTGCATCGTCGCTCCAGCTGCCGCTTCGAAGCACCCTGTACGTGCCGGTAGACGGACCCAGAGGATCGGTCACGGGACCTGTTGGATACGCCCCGTACCAATCCAGACACCACTCCCGCAGGTTTCCGTGCATGTCATACAATCCCCAGGCGTTGGGGGTTTTCTGCGCCACAGGATGCGTTGCCAGCTCCAACTCATGGCAGTACCACCCCATGGAATCGAGGTTCGGATCAAGACCGCAATAACGCTCCGTGACCTCTCCGTTGGCGAATCCCAGAGCACTCCTGGCCCGGGCCGCATATTCCCATTCCGCTTCCGTGGGTAGCCGGTAAACGCCTTCACCCAAGCTGTTGAGCCGGACGATAAACGCCTGGGCATCGTCCCAGGAAACCGATTCCACCGGGCAATCGTCACCACAGGTATTGAAAAAGGACGGGTTGGTATCCATAAGCGCCTTCCACTGCCCCTGGGTAACCTCGGTGGTCTGCAGGTAAAAACCCTGCGTCAGAGTGACGAGGCGCCGGGGCTCGTCCGCGAATCGGCCCAGCTCTCTTTCCGGGCTCCCCATGGTAAACCGGCCCGGCGGAATGTAAGCGAAGGCCATCCCCAGGCTGTTGGTGATGGTCCCGGTAGCGCCGTCGCCGCTCCGGCAGTCTCCTTCGAACACCTGCTCCAGCGTGTACTGAGTGCTCTTGCCCTCGATGACCAGATCCGCCGTGGCCGCCTGATCGGTCGCGAAGGCCAAATCCAGCGTGGCCGGACGGCCGAAGTACTCGAACGCAACGACCTCATCGCCGCACTGCCCGTCGAGGAACACCTGGAAATGTTCTCCGTCCGGCGTCACGATGACCACGCAGGACCCGGTCGAGTACGTCTGGATGTAGAAGTTGTTGCTGCCGTCCGCGGGCTTCCAAATACCCGACCTGCCCGCGACAACCGATGTGGCGATCATCAACGAAAAACCGATCGCCAGAAGCATCACTCCTGCCGTTCTTCTCATGGTTGTCTCCATCTTCTTCGGGTTACGATTCATAGGAAAGATCTCGGGCGTCAGCCGCTCACGGGATAGGTCACGGGCCTTCCCGACGCCCGGTTGGCTGATCCCCGGGATGCACGAATCCTTCGGATCGTCCGTGCCGGTCAATAGCGGTCGGTGCGTGAAACGTTCAGAATTTTGAGGATGAGGTCTTCCCTGACCGGAAGGCCCGAGTTCCGAGGGGAAAATGGTGGTCAGTCCAGAGATGGCGGATATCGACGCAACAGTACGAGTAGCCCGCGCCCAACGGCTTTATCTTCCATTTTTCGGACCTGGAAGTCCGCCGCCGCCTGCGTCGTGAAACCTGTGGCGCCATACGTCGCAGTGACGAGGGATGAAGCTTCACGCCGTTGGCGTGACAGCAGATCGCGTTTTTCAACAGCCTGTTAACCCATTTCGAGCGCATTGGAAGATCGGGCGGCGAAGCGCCCGGATCGACGTCATGCCGGCTACCTCACTCCCAGGCCGCCTCGTCTTTCACTAACCATGGCATACCACGCCCCTGCCACGGCGCCCCATACGGCATTGAGAATCAGAGGAAACAGGGGGGTCAAGGCTCCGAGTTGCGCGCCCATCACGCCCTTGCCCTCCTCGGGATATAGCACGAACAGCGTGATCAGGGTGGGGACAATGCTCAACAGGACGCCTCGCTGGGCATGCGACCTTTTGATGACCGGCAGAAGCAGCATCAGGCCCCATAAGCCGCCCCAAACGATTCGGGGATACAGCCAGGTCCTGGTCAGCGCGGGAGCCATCTTGACTCCAAGAGCCGCCGTAACGCCGAGGGATCCGAACGACCACGCGACCACGCTGTTGACGAGCGCGCCAACTCCCCCGGCCGAAAACGCCAATGAAAAATCTCTTGCGAAACGCATGATCCGGCTCCCTCAGATGCGGTTATCGTCCGGCCCGACAAGATTGACACACTCGTAAGAAGTCGAAAGCGGCCGTTATCCGTCATTCCGGCGAAAGCCGAAATCCTGTAATTTCAACTACTTCAGGATGCCGGACCCAGTCCGGCATGACGGCGTGAGGACTTTTTGCGAAGGCATCAGGATGGTATTATATCATCTATAAGTACGAAGAGCGAGGCTGTCACCGTCGCTCCGAGAAAAGTCGTTCATTTTTTGCGGTAGCGGGTAGGGGCGTATGGCAATACGCCCCCGTCTGGTAAAGAACATCCATGAACGTTCCGGGACGGCTTCAGTTTGTGATTTCCCCGCCCAGACGGAACGAATCGAGGTGATGTCGCATCTCCACGATATGGTGCTCGATGAGGCTTATTTGACTTCTGAATTCAGGAGAAATACTCTCCAAATCCGGATCCATGCCCGCCATAATCCTTGAAACCGCCTGCTGCTCGGCTTTGATGCCGGCTATCCTTGCCCTTATCGCACGTATGGTGTCGTTCATCACTTCCTTCTCCCGATGCAGGTAATCGTGTTTCCGGATCATTACATCCTGGGAGAAGTCCCCTTCCCCAAGCCGTTTCAGGACCGCCCTGAACCTGTACAGGGGTCCGGCGATTCGGTGTGAGACAAATATCGAATGTATGGCGAACAGGGCGGCAGCGGCGATAAAGGGAGGCCACAACCTCCCGTGAAGATAGAGGATTTTCTCCGCGATCAGGCTCTTTTGCACGTAGTCCATTCCGGCGCCATAGAATTCCACGAACAATGGCCCGAACAGCGTCAATCCGACAACTAGCAACAACATCACGAAGTAATTTACGTTGACGATCAAGAGCTTATATTGAAGCTTTTTATCGATCAGGACGCGTCTTCTTTTGTATGCCTTCATGACTTTTCCTCGGCTGGGACCCATCACCGCGATTGGGTGAGGTTAACAGGCTGTTGAAAAACGCGATCCGCGGCGTTACGCTTCATCCCTCGTCACTGCGACGTACTCTGTGTACGACTCATTCCTCGGGATTTGCGCGCCTTGCATCTCATCGTTTTTCAACGGCCTGTAACAACCCGGCTTTTTCAACGGGCTGTTAATGAAGGAGTTGTGACCGAAAGCCGTGCCGCGGTCTCAGGACCGGCTTCTCCTTTTCCACTCGATCTGCTCCTGATGTTTCAAGCGAATGACCTTCGACTTGGCGTCAAAATAAAACGACACTTCATAGCCGTCCCCACTGCCATCCTTATAGTATATGGTGTAATGAGGTCTACCCGCCGACGAATCCAAGACCATTCCGGTTATGGTGTAAGACTGGAAGTCCTGGCCGCCCGTACCAAATGCAATGCTGTTCCGTCTGATGTCGATGAACCGATCCGCATACTTGGCCGCAGTGGTTTCCCATGTTCCGGCAAAGATCTTCGGGTCCACCGCCTCACGCCCGATCGAGCAGCCTGCTAAGAATGCAATCAGCACCACATAGAGCACTCGTAGATACATTACAAGGGAATCCTCGCTGCTTCCGTTTCCACGGCGTGTTGCGCAGGCCTGTCCGCGCGGTACGAATACCCGGCCTTCAAAGGGGTTTCCTTTTCTCCGTCATCCTCTTTCATCACGGCGCAAAAAGCCCCAACCACCTCGGGATCGAACTGTTTTCCGGCTTCCTCTTCGATGATCCTGACGGCCGCACTTTTGTCCATGCCCGGTCTATAGGGACGGTCCGAGGTCATGGCGTCAAACGCGTCGGCCACAGCCAGCACCCGGGCGGCAGGCACGATGTCCCCCCCCGCCAGCCCCGCGGGATAGCCGTGACCGTCAAAGCGCTCATGATGCTGCAACACCGCCGGTATGACCTCCGCGTAGGCGGCCACAGGCTCGAGAATACGGCCGCCCTTGCTCGGATGCTCCTTGATGCGGGCGAATTCCTCGTTCGTCAAAGGTCCCGGCTTGTCCAGAATAGCCGCGGGCACACCGATTTTGCCGATATCGTGGAGCAGGCCCGCCTGCTGGAGTATGTCCAATTCCTCTTCTTTCATTCCCAGGCTTCCGCCAATGGCCAGAGACAGCCGTGTCACCCTTTCGGAATGTCCCGCCGTCCACGGCGACTTCGCGTCCACCGTTCTCGCAAGAGCCGTCAACGTACCCCAATTGAGGTTTTCCAGGGCTTCGACGAGCCGTGCGTTGGACCAGGCTATACCCACCTGGTCGGAGAGCTGCCTCATCTGATGAAGATCTTCCGGACTGCTGTCCGGATGATGAACAAAGCCCAGGCAGATCATCCCGGAAAGATCCTGTTGCACGTAAACCGGAAACACCAACAGCCAACGGACACCGCATCCGGCCATGATCTCGAGATACTTCGGAAGGCCGCTCGCGACGTCCAGAAACGCATGGGATGTCAGGGTTCGAAGGTCCGCAAGATCTTCCGGCGAAAAGCGGATCGTGTTTTCCACCCGGCAATCACACGAATCGCTCCATTTCATCCGCACGGTGGCGCGGCCGGGATCGTTGGAGTCCACCAGCCACACCCCGGCCGCATCCGCCGAAAAGGTGCTTCGCACCCTCCCCAGGATCGTCTCCACGATTCCGCCGGTCTCCATGGTCGACAGGATGGCCCGGTCGATTTCGGCCAGAGCCTTGAGGGTGGCGAACTGACGGCCGATTTGACCGGCCATCTGATTGAACGCCTCGCCCAGGGATTCAAACTCGTCCCCACTGGCGATGGTCACCCGGCTGTCATACTCCCGGTCGGCGATGCGCCGGGTAACCGCCTGGAGTTTTTCCAGGGGCACCAGGCTTCGTCTGATCTGATAGATGCTCAATAACAAGACGACACAGATCACCAGAAACGTCACCATGGAGAATATGAATTTGAAATCATCCATGGGAACCGTCCAGTGCTTCCGATCCTCGCTCAGGACAACCTTCCACATGGGCGAAGCAAACTGTCCCTTGAGAAAAAGAGACCAATAGTACGCCTGGTATTCGGATCCGTCGTGTTCCCACCCGAACGTCCCTACGGCATCGACCCCGGCGTGTTTCAGCGCGCATTCCGTAAGCGGAGACAGCACGGTGGAAAAAAGCACCGTATCGTTTTCGGTCAAAACACAGGCCTCGGTCATGTGCGGCAGCTTATCCACACTCATGATCTCCCACAGATAGCTTCCGTCGATCTCCGCCAACAGGTACTTGTCCCCGAAGGCCTCGTTTTCCAGTTTCACGCCCATCACAATACGGGGAAACAATCCGTCTCCACGCCGGACGTACAGCAACGTCCGTTCGGAAGCGATAGTCGCCGATGGCGCATCGTCGGGCCCCAAAGCATCCGAAAACTCCCCATGGATCGGGCGCACCGAGCCCTCGCCGTCCACGAGAGCCAACGCGCGGAAACGGCGGCTCAGAGGCCGGCTCCAGGACGATTCCCATGACCCGCCGGCCGCATGAAGGGCGCCGGACAGCCGCTCCCCAACGATTTCGAGTTCATCTTCCAGCATCATGAGACGTTCATAGAGGCTCATGCCCAGGTTCTTGGTCGAGTATTGGAGCCGCTCCAGGTTCTGTTGATGCAGGTAGCGGTTGACGTGGGTGAGCACCAGCACCGAAAGGACCGATATGGGAATAACGGCGCACAAAATAAACTGGAAGAACACCCGGCGGGAAACCTTGCTCTTGAAAAACCTTCGATCGATTCTCATACCAAGCGCCTTCTATATCTTCGATGCAGGGCCCACGTAGCCGCCGTTAAAGGCCCGGACGATGTCGTCTCTGCTGCCCTTTGCCCGCAAGGAAGAAACACTTCGGCCGTCTCTACCCGAACTGTACAGATCGAAATCGGAGTTGATTGGGACAAGGAATCCGTCCTTGCGAGCCTTGCCTTTGGAGTCCTTGTCGTCGCCGATTTTCATATAACAATAATAATGACCCCAGGGATCCTTGAATGCCGAGCGCTTCACGGAGCCGAGGGATTCCGGAAGCTCGCCCGTTTTCATCTTGTATACATATATTTCGGATTCGATCACCCGTATGTCGGCCGTAGCTTTGGCTACCCTGGCTTCCTCCACATAGTTCAAGTATCGATTCGACACGATGGCCGCCAATATGCCTATGAGCGCCATCACTATGATCAGTTCGAGCAACGAGAAGCCGCTGGAGCGGTTTTTTTTCATTTCGTAAGAGCCGATACGTTCGTCCGCTTCCGCCATGGATACGGCCACGCCGGACCATTTGATCCGATATATGAAGAAGGCTGTCCGTCCTTGCCGGCCAAAGATCCTTAGTCATCACGAAGGCCGGCTTCGCCGCGCACAGGAACGATCCGCGTTTCTCCCCGGCGCCGAACTATCTTTCCGGCGTCGATGAATTCCAGGAACGCGGGAGCCGGCCTCCTATCCAACCAAATGCGGGAAAATTTCCTTGAAGCGCCCGGGAAACGTACGCGAAGAATCGGGGTATGATTCGCGGAACGCCATTCCCGAGTTTTGCGCGGCCTCGGCGTTTCCTCCCGCACGGCCCAACCACCGTGTCCTGCAATGTACTATCGGAGCAAATGATGGCGAACTTGAGTTTCTTCTTCCGGAAGCCAATAGATGGAACAGGAACGAAGGTGGGCCCCTGCCGGGGAACGACCCGGGGACAACCTGCCCGGCGTAGTCGCCAGACGAAGCCGGGTCGGTTCACCCCACACGCGTGGGGACAACAAGGGCGAATCGCGATTCGCCCCTACGGTGGTCGGTTCACATCATCGCGTGTGGGGAACGCCTCCGGGATCGCCGAGCCCCGGCTCGGCAAGATGGCTTCGATCCACGCCCTTGCCACGGCATAGCGTAGCGACGCCTGGTTTCAATCCACGCCCCCGCGCGGGGGG
>JACQYL010000064.1 GCA_016208165.1 Deltaproteobacteria bacterium | reverse complement strand
AAGTGGTTTAACAACTATGTCTCAAAAACCGTAGACCAGCTCCTCCAAAGACTGGACCAGGCTATTCTCGACGTCATAAATCATCCCGATCAGGCCAAACAAACCGCCGCAATCGGAACGTTATTTTGAAAAACACTCTAGCCTTCCGTCAGAGCGAAGTCCGTTCCCTCTCCGAAGCCATGGTTGAACCGGCGGTGGCAGCAGGAACCATCGTCAACTGGCGAACCGACGAAACAATCCCCGTTGGCTTTGGCGCCATCCAGGTCGTGCCGGTCTGGCGGTTTTTGCTGGATATGGAGCAGCGAAGCAACTTGATCGGTTACTTGGTCGGTGAAGCCGGGCGGGGCTTGCCTTGTCGCAAGTTTTGTCGCCAGTTTGTCGCAAGTTTCCCTTTCTACCCGTCGGCATGTTGTAGCAACCAACGCTGACCTTTGCCGGTCAATCGATAGCGCTGAGTCGGGCTGCGCGGGGAATCGGGTTGCGTGCGCTCGATCCATTCGTCTTCCAGCGCCGGGTTGAGGTAATTATTCCGGAACGTGGGACGGTGTGATAAACCCAAAGCCCGCATCAAGTCGTTGCTGCCCAGCTCGGCGGTCCCAATCACACGGATCAATGCCGCTACTTGGTCGGTTACTTGATCGCCTACTTGGTCGGTCGCCACAGCCTCGCGGACGGCATCGCGCAACGCGCTCAGCATGAATTCGATAAACGGAGTGGCGTCTGCCTGCTGGTCAGCCACCGCCAGCACGCGGTAATAGTCCTCCTGCCGCTCGCGGATCACTGTCTCCACCGGCAGGTAAGCCAACAGCGGCTTCCAGTTCCGGAGAATCAGGGTTTGCCACAACCGTCCCATCCGCCCGTTGCCGTCGGCAAAGGGGTGGATAAATTCGAACTCGTAATGAAAGACGCAACTGGCCACCAACGGATGCTCGGGAGTCGTTGCAAGCCAATCAAGCAGATCCGCGATCAGTTTGGGCACGCGATCAGCAGGAGGAGCCATGTGCACCAGCTGCTCTCCCCGAAAGATGCCAACCCCGCCGGATCGATATCGACCCGTTTCATCCACCAGCCCGCGCATCAGCAACTCGTGAGCCGCCAGCAGGTCTTCCTCGGCACTGGCGTCCCAGTCTTCCATGGCTTCGTAGGTTGCAAAGGCGTTACGCACTTCCTGAATCTCGCGGGGGTGCCCCAACACCCGCTTGCCCTCGATAACGGCGGTCACCTGTTCAAGGGTGAGCGTGTTGTTCTCAATGGCCAGCGAGGCCTGGATGGTACGGATGCGGTTCTCCCGGCGCAGGCGCGGGGTCAGGTTCTGTTCGGCCAGCACAGTGTAGCGGCCGATCGTTTCGCCGATCTCGGCAACCAGATTCACAATCGCCGGCGTGATGGTGTAGGGCGGTTGATATTTCATGTTGCCTCCCTGACTGTTTGAAATTGCGCGATCCGTGTCGCGATTTGTCGCAATACTTTTCGGGCTGTCACAGCTCCTGTTATAGCTCTGTCACAGCTCGCTGTCGTAAACCGTGTCGCGAAGTTGTCGCAAAAGTGGTGAATTCCAAAACGATGCCAAGCGGAACGCGCCCGCTCGATGCGGGTAATTGCACGGGTCATGCGGTTGGTGATGGTGAATTTAGGATGGAAAACCATTTGGGTCGCCATTCAATTCGTTCGCTACCTCCCGGAAACTGGCCAACGCCGCCTCTATGGTTTCGACGATTTCTTCCGCCAGCACTTCCGGGTCCGGCAGATTGTCCAAATCGGTCAGATTGGCGTCCTTCAGCCATGATATGTCAAGGCTGGCCTTGTCGCGATCGGTGATATCCTTGTAATGAAACTTACGCCACCGGCCCTCGGGGTTAATTTCCGGATGCCAGGTTTCCTTGCGCATGTGGCGGTTTTCCGGATTGTACAGCGCGACGAATTCCTGCAGATCCTCAAAGCGAAGCGACTTCTTCTTTAACGTATGGTGGATGTTGGTGCGGTAGTCATAGAACCAGACGTCTTTGGTTTGCGGCGCTTTCGCGGCCGGGCGGTTATCGAAAAAAAGCACATTGGCCTTGACCCCATGCGCATAAAAAATGCCTGTGGGCAGGCGCAGAACCGTGTGCAGATCGGTGGTCTCGAAGAACTTGCGGCGCACAGTTTCACCGGCGCCGCCTTCAAAGAGCACATTGTCCGGCACCACAATCGCCGCCTTGCCCGTGGTTTTCAGCATGGCGCGCACATGCTGGACGAAATTGAGTTGTTTGTTGGAGGTCGTCACCCAAAAATCCTGACGGTTGTAAGTGAAATCTTCCCTTTCCGCCTTGCCTTCTCCATTGGTTATGGTGATGGCGCTTTTTTTGCCAAACGGCGGGTTGGTCAGCACATAGTCAAAAGTTTGTTTCGGCGGAGCGATCAGGGCATCGGTCGGTTCGATGGAAGGTTCGGCGTCCATATCGCCGATTCCATGCAGGAGCATGTTCATCAAGGCCAGGCGGCGGGTATTGGCGACGTATTCGTTGCCGTAAAAGGTCTTAAATTTTAGAAACGCCTTTTGCGCCTTGTTCAATTCCCAGTCTTTGGAAATGAACTCATAGGCGCCTAGGAAAAAGCCGCCTGTGCCGCAGGCCGGGTCTGCAATGGTTTTCTCGGTCTCGGGCCGCACGCACTCGACAATGGTCCGGATCAGCGGCCGGGGCGTGAAATATTGACCGGCCCCAGATTTAACGTCCTCGGCGTTTTTCGCCAGAAGTCCCTCATAAATATCACCCTTGACATCCGTGCCCATGAGGGTCCACTGCTCTTTGTCGATCATGTCGATGACGCGATAGAGCATGGCCGGGTCCTGGATCTTGTTCTGCGACTTGGTGAACACCTGGCCCAGCATACCCTTTTGCCGGCCGAGTTCACCCAGCAGCTTGACATAGAAGGTTTCAAGCGCCGCGCCGCGCCGCTTTTTCAGCTCAGGCCAGGTGTATTCCTTTGGAATGCCGATATCCCGTTTATGCGGCGGTTTGGCATATTCGTCGGCCATTTTGAGGAACAGCAGGTAGGTGAGCTGCTCCAGATAATCGCCGTAGCTCACGCCCACATCGCGCAGCACATCGCAGTAACTCCATATCTTCTGGACAATGTTGGCCGTGTTCATCCCATGCTCTCCCTGTATTCTTGTTGCAGTTGCTCGATATTGAAATGGGTTTGCAAAATATCAATGGCCCAATCCTCTCGACTGGCCCTCAGACAGGCGCGATAGGTACACGAAAGCTCACTTGTCGGAGATATCAGTTCCCGGGTGCGTTTTTTGAATTCATGCAGCTGTGTTTGAAGTCTGACGGAAGGCTGTTCGTTATACTGCTTTTGGTACGCGTTGATGGTGTCTATCGCCTGCGATATTTCCTTCCATTTGATTTTTCTGGCTCGACGCAGTTTTGCATTGTTCAGATCCAATACGTCGATCGTGTACATAGCCCGCTTGTGATCCCATGCATCTTCATCCGGGTTCAAGGGCATGGCTTCGCCGTTGTTGTTAAATGTCAACAAACACACGTCATCCCTGTTGAGCGGATCCAGCAGATAGATCAGCTCATCTTCAATGGGCGTATCCGGGCCTTCGGCTCTGTTTCTGTAAACAGCAAATTTATCGCGCTTGGCCGTATTGATCACGCTGCCACTGACGCGGTAATTTTTCCAATCATAGGCCAGCCACCAATAACCGCATGTTATGGAACCATTCGCATCCATGCATTGTTTCTTGGGACGAAAATGGTCAACATGATAATGGGAGACTTTTTCCCGTGCCTCGGAATACCAGCACTTGCCGAACGACAGGAGTTCCAAATCCGCCTTAAGCTCCGTCCAGATGGCGTTGCCATCGATAAGCGCTTTTGCATACTGCTGCAAGGTCCCTTTCCAGGAAATCGGCATGCCCAGTACCAGCGTGTCCAATGGTGGATGGTCAAAACCCTCGCCGATCAGGCGGCCGGTGGCGAGTATAACCCTCGGAGCGGATTCGTCCAACGCATCCAGTGCGGCAAACACCGCCGTTCGCTGTTTCTTTGACAAACGGCCGTGCACGACAAAGCAGTGTTCCATCTCATCCCCCAGCGCCTCCCGCAAGAGCGGCTAATGGTCCGTCCGCTCGGTCAACATCAGCACCTTGCGCCCTTCCCGATAGGCGGCCAGCACATCCTCGGCGATGCGCCGGTTACGGTTGGCATCGTTGGAAAGGATGCGGAACACATCCTGAATCGGTGAATCCAGCGGAATCTCCGGCGCGGGCAGCACTTTGGGCCAGACCTCCAGTTGAGCCGGGGCGGTATCGGGTCTCGCGGCACTGTGGCGGATCGGTCCGCACTGCATGAAGATGATCGGCTGATGACCGTCCCGTCGTATCGGCGTGGCCGTCAGACCAACCACAAATTTCGCCTTTGCCTGCTTGAGGATCGCCTCGAAGGAAAAGGCCGACAGGTGATGGCACTCATCGACGATGATCTGCCCGTAGTGGTCCAGCAGTTCACCCAAATCCTCCCGGCGAGAGAGCGACTGCATGACGGCGATGTCGATCTTGCCGGAAGGCTTCTTCTTGCCGCCGCCGATGACACCCAGCCCGCCTTTCGGAGTTTCCAGGAATCCGGTCAGCCGCTCCTGCCACTGACGCAGCAGTTCGGTGCGGTGCACCAGCACCAGCGTGCTCACCTTACGCCGGACGATCAGGGCGGCGGCGGTGACAGTCTTGCCGAAGGCCGTCGGGGCGCAGAGCACGCCAACATCGTTCTTGAGCATCTCCCGCACCGCCGTCTTTTGATCTTTGCGCAAGGTGCCGGTAAACTTGACAGCTACCTTCCTTCCCGGCAGGCGCTCATCCTGTAGCTCCGGACGGATGTCGTTTTCCTGTAACAGGTCGTGCACCGCATCGAGGCAGCCACGCGGCAGGCCGATGTGCTGGGGATAGTTGTCTGCACAGCCGATGATGCGCGGCTTGTTCCAGACCGGCAGGCGCATAGCCTGGGCCTTGTAGAATTCCGGGTTCTGAAAGGCGGCGAGCCGGATCAGGCGGTTGGCCAGCGGCTGCGGCAGATCAGCCTTGGCGATGAAAATCTGGTTGGCCAACACCAGGGTCAGCGCTTCCGGCAGAGGGCCAGCTATCCGGGCTGGTACAAGGGAAGAACGCTGCCAAGGTTTACTGTCCTCTTCCTGGGTCACAAAGGCCACGTCCAGAGGATGACCACCGCCGCTGGCCCGCAGGATGGCGTCTTCCAGGTCCCGTCGGGACAACGGCTGGATGGATGCCAGAAAGGACCACTGATCGGGATAGGGTTGTAGCTGTTCATCGACGAACACACTGCGACCCAATTCTCTCGGCTGTTTCTGCAAGGGTAGCGCGATCAAGTTGCCGAAGCCGCCCTTGGGCATTGTGTCCTGATTGGGAAACAGGCGGTCGTAGCTGACCAGGGACAATTGCCGGGTGCGGTCGCAGGTATGACTGATCAGCGCGGCCCCGAGCTGCCGGGCCTCGCGGGCCGGAACCGGTTCGGCAAAGAAGATCCAGGCGTGTGCGCCGTTGCCGGAGCAGGAAATCTCCAGCGCCGCCGAAATACCAAGCTCCCGGCAGGATTGCATGAAGGCCTTGGCATCTTCCCGCCAGTCAGCCTCGTCGAAATCGGCCGCCAGAAAATAGCAGCTGTCATCGCTCAGGAGCGGATAGACGCCGATGGTCTGTTTCCCGGCCAAATGGTCATAGATCACCTGATCGGTAACCGGCAGCAACCGGCGCTGGTTGCAGTCGCCGCACTTGATTCGGGGTTTGTGGCAGACACCGGGTTTCCACTCGTTGCCGCAGGCCGGTGAGTAACCGGACATGCCTTTGCTCGACTCCCAGCGCTTGGGATAGACATCCTCGCGCGCTTTGAACAAACAACGGAACAGGGCGATTTTGTCGTCGGTGCTGAAATGGGATGGGACCGGAGCGGGTTCCGGCGTTGAGGGAACGGGTTCAAGAGAGGTCAGTTCTTTCCAAGGAATGCCGTGCCGGGTCAGCAGAGCCTTGAGACGCGCGTTTTCCTCGCGCAGTCGCCGCAGTTCATCTTGCTCATTCACCCCTTGGTCGCTCTTCGGCAAATCCATACTCCGCCATCAGATCGTCCGTGTCGTCGCCGGCCGCCCCAAACGCCGCAGCCCCCGACTCACCCCTCAAGTCAGCCCCCAAGATGTCACAGCTTTCGTCATAGATCTGTCACAGCTCGCTGTCGCGATACTTGTCGTGATTTGTCGCAATACTTTGGCGCGATATGTCGCGATTCTATTTGACGAGTTCATAGTTGGATTGGCGGGCAGAGCCCGTGATGCGGGCAAGATTGAGTTCGATCAGGCCGGTCATGTCCCGTTGCAGCGTGCGTCGGGAAACTCCGGGACAGAGCTGTTCAATCTCGGAGATATGCACCGAATTTTTCCGCATCAATAATCCCAACGCCTTCGCCTGGCGCTCGTTCAGGCCGTGCTGCTTCACCAGCACGTCGCGGCGGATGACCTGCTCGCTGCGTTCGCGCACCTCGACCATTTGGGTTTCCAGACCGGTGACGAAGTAGTCGAGCCAGCCGGTCATGTCCATGCCATGGTCGCGCACGCTCTGGATCGACTTGTAGAAGGTCGGGCGGTCACGGTCGTAGTATTCGCTGATGGTGAAGAGCCGCTTGAAATCGTACCCGGCCTTGTACAGGCAGAGGGTGGAGAGCAGGCGCGAGGTGCGGCCGTTGCCGTCCAGAAACGGGTGGATGTGCACCAGCTGAAACTGGGCGATGCCGCTCACCAGCGCCGGGTGGATATCGAGGTCACCGTTCAGCCACTTCACCAGCTCCGACATCATCACCGGCACCTCCACCGCAGTGGGCGGGGTGTAGATCACCTGGCCAGTGCCGGAGTTGACCACATAGTTCTGAACGCGCCGGTACTCACCCGGCGCGGCGCTGCCGCCGCGCACGCCCTCCACCAGCTTGCGGTGGATCTCTCGGATCATCCCCTCGGTGATCGGGTCGCCGCTGTCCAGGCACTCGGAGACGAACTCGAAGGCGGTGCGGTAGTTGAGCAGTTCCCGGGCATCGTCCGGGTCGGCCTCGGGCACCGCTTCGCCCTTCCAGAGCCGCTCGGCCTGGTCCAGCGTCAGCCGGGTGCCCTCGATGTGGGTGGTGTGGTGCGCCTCCAGAATCAACGCCTGTTCGCCCACCTCGCGCACCCAGTCGGCGGAAAGCTGCGCCGCTTCCAGAAAACCACGCGCCCGCTCGATGCGGGTAATTGCACGGGTCATGCGGTTGGTGATGGTGAATTTAGGATGGAAAACCATTTGGGTCGCCATTCAATTCGTTCGCTACCTCCCGTCTCTTGCTGATCCTTGCCGACAGTTCTTTGAGTCGCCTGGTGTCTGAAGCATTGATAGCCTTGAGATTCGAAGAGCCTCCAAGACTCTTATGTAGGTTGAGCCGTCAAATATAAGTGCTCCGAGTCCTATTTCCTTGCCAGAGAAATTATTCTGGTGATTCTCTCGATGACAACTGGACGAACATCACGTCTCTTTGTCAGTGATCCCAAATCTGCATACTGTTCATAGAATGGGAAGCAGTACTTTCTGTCCTGTTCATGATATACCAGCTTCCGCCAAGCGTCGAGCATACGTCGGCGGTCTACCCAAGACAAGTGCGGGAGAAAATTGCGAACAGCCGACTCGTGACGGCTGTATGCACTATCATTGAGAATCAGCCTGCAATCTTCGTCTGTTTGGCATAAAGCATCAAGTTCCGGCTGAAACGCCTCGATTACAGCGTTGCCCGCTATGCGCCGCTCTTTTCTCTTTTCACGAGTATTGGCAAGAAGGTGGTTCAGCCAAATCCCAATAAGCAGCACTGCGACGCCCGACAGCGTTAGGGTTCCGATCTCTATCATTGTTGAGTGTCTCTAGCTCCTCTGTCTTTCATCTTTATCCAGATACCGGGAAATATGGAATGGGAGCACTCGTTAAAGGGACTCCAGTCGAGGCAACAATCCATAGCAGTAGGAGTCATAACTTTGGGATTTCCAGCAATTTCACGCAGAATTGATTGGGTTCACGGAGGGCTTTGTAGTACTTCAGGTGCCTTATGTCTCTGGATATTGACTTAACGAATGCTATGCTTTCATGTGTGGCGCGGCAGCCGAAAACCACGGACTGCAGAGCCTCGGGGCTGAATGAATACGATCCTACAGGGAGCAATGAGCCGCTTTTTGCAAGAAATAGACGATACTCTTTCTCGTAACTCCAGACTTCGTCCTTGCACGTAGCGCAGAGCGCCGGTTCTGACTTAAAACCGATTGGCGGCATCTTGTTAAAATACCATACCGGCCGGATGTCTGCCACAATGCTTTCAGCTTGGTTGGACATCGATTTAGCGAGTTGTACGGGCTCAAAGCCCAGACAAACACCCTGATGATTATCCGCGTAGTGTGAGAACATGAGAATATTGTTTCTTTCCGCGCATAAGGATTTCATCCCGCATCCGATAAAGGCCGATCGGGTCTCTTCGTCAAAACTGCAGTCGAATGGATCATTAAAACTACTTGGCGACGACAAGAAGAGCTCACCAGCTGTGAAAAGACGTTCAAGACGCTTTTGATTTAATTTCTCATATCGGTATAACTCCGGTGGCAGCTCCTTCTGATGGATCTCGATTCTGTAGGAAGCAAGGGTGTTGCGTTTCCCTTTCCACATGCGATCTATGTGGGCATTTGAATCTGCAGAAACAGTCACGAAACGAGAAAGATCTCGCCAGGGTACATTAGTTTGAAGATACTTGATAAGAGCCACGATCTCTCGGTCATTTTGATCCTTTGGCAGATCGTCTGCCCAGCAAGAAAGCCTATCGAACTTCTTGTTTTTTTTCGCGTTTGGTCGTGAATCAGCGATCAGATTTAGGAAAAGGAAACTCGGCAGCTTGAATAGGGTCTGTGATTTGAAGCAGAACCACACTTCAGAAACCGGGGGGGATACGCTGTTCTGGTTGGGAGTTGTCATTCGCTTCTTCACCGCCTTGCCTGGCGAGAGATACTTCGCCAGCACTCGTTCGCGCGAGTTTCGCTGTACTTTCGGGCAGCAACTTTAGTAATACTAGCTCGATCGGATCCTTTGGCCGAATCTCGGCAACAACCAATGCGGACTATATCAGGGTCTACGGGGTAACCGACCACATTAATCTCAGCCTCCGAGCCTCTCTGCAGCGTCCATGTTGTTTCTGAGCTTGACTTCAGCCTGCCAGAGCTTCTGTTCAAAACAGAGACTTGCGCCGCTGGAAGCCTTGTCCTCTTTCACACTCGCTTTTCTTCTTGCCACGAAGTTGACCTCTGCGATCGAGACTGTGGGTGATGGCACTGCGGGGAAAAATGCTGCTCAATAAATACACGGAAATGAGAAAAAATGCAATAGTCAGAATCAGTTATATGAATGACGACAACCAGTCATAGCATCCAAGTTGAAGGCGTTTTGCGCTCCCCAAAGAACATCCGCCCTTACTACAAGGGCAGAGCACGCCATGAGTGGCAGCTACGGCCTCCTTCAAGCGCGCCCGGTCCGTTCCACAAATTCCACCTCCGGGTCAACGAATTCGGAAACAGACACAGGAGATCTCCAATCCGAAAGGGGTTAGAGGAGAAAGATCTTGTGCCCGCATGAGGGGCCTCATGACTGTGCCTCGTTCTGTTGGTGCACGCGAAGGCGCGAAGACGCGAAGTTGGTGTGTTTGTTGACCATGCGCTGGAGGCCTTCCTTCAGGAGCGGCGCCCCGAAGTTGATGAGCAGCCCGAGGGGCAGGTTCATCAGTCGCAGATAGGTCAGGACCTGCTTGGGATGAACCGGATGGATGTTTTCGACCGACTTCAGTTCGACGATCAGCTGACCGTCAACCAGCAAGTCCAGCCGAAAGCCTTCGTCGAGTGCGACGCCCAGGTAACGGATGGGGACCGGCTTTTGTCTCTCGACCAACAGCCCTCGCTGTTCCAGCATTTTGGCCAGAACTGCCTCATAGACGGATTCCAGCAACCCCGGCCCCAAATCCCGATGCAGTTGCAGCGCTGTATCGACTACGGTCGCAGCCACTTCCTCGATATCCCTTCGCGCCTTCGCGTCTTCGCGTGAGGAATTGGCATCGGACAGTGACCCGCTCCTGTTCTATATAAGGGCGCAGCTCCGGCCGCAGGGCTTTTTCGGTGACCAGATCCACCGGACAGCCGAGCAGATCCTCAAGATAGAACTGCACCCCGAAATAGCGCTTGGATGTGGCCGGGCCGTCGAAGGCGACCAGTATGTCGACATCGCTGTCCCCGGCTGCCGTATCGCGAGCCGTGGAACCGAACAGCGCCAGGCGCGTAACGCCAAACCGGGCCTGAAGCTCAGGCTTGCTTTGGATCAACAGCTCGATGGCTTGTTGTCTTTTCATCTCTCTATCTCCGACCCCGTTTTCTCCTATCGCAATGATTGTTTCAGTTCCATGGCCCTGGAGGACGCACGAATCCCACTTAAACCACTCGGCAAAATATAACATCTTCCATGTGCCGTGCAAAACAATAGTCGATAAAACGCCGACAGATTTTGCAGCCTTCCGTTATGTAAGCCCCATCCACGCCAACGAGAAGAATTTCAATCCATGCCCGACCCTTTCTCCGTCTCTCCGGCAGATTAGGAGACGACACGGAACCAGTGGAGACGGAGCATGGACATCAACGATTTGTTTGAGCGAATTATGAAGGTAGCCTACGAGGTTGCCGACAGAATCGAAGCGGCGCGGATGCGGGATCAGAAATGCCGCACGGCTGTTCGTTGCCTGGATATAACGTGGGTGGATACTCTATCCTGCGGCAAATTCTTTATGAGGGGGAGAGGGATCATTTCATTTGGATCGTCCCGCTGACGGGTTTCGGCATTTTGACATTTCCTTGAGCGTCGCGGTGTCACCGTTTATCAGAGCCTGCTTTTTTGCACGGGACCATTTCTTGAGCCGGCGTTCGCGCTGCACCGCGGCTTCCTTGCTTGGGTGGGATTCCGCGTATCGGAGGACGACAGGACGTCGCGCTGCCGTGTAGCTCGGCCCTTTTCCGGAATTATGGACGCGTAACCGAGCTTCAGGATCTTCGGTATGGCCTGTGTAGTAGGAGCCATCTGAACATCGGAGAATATACACAAACCAACTCATTAACGCAGAGGCTCAAGAGTAGAGTACACCATTTGGACCCCGAGAAAAACCCTTACACTTAGTGCGTCCGTTCACGATGCCCTCCGACTCAGGCGAATCAAGAACTTGAGCATCCGAGCCAGTGGCCTGCCATGAGCGGAGAGAAGAGCAAACGATGCCCTTCGACTCACTGTGTTCGCTCAGGGCACCATTCGAATCCGAAAAAAACGAGTTCCGTTCTTTCCCCCAATTAAAGGGCATCGTTCGCTTTTCTCGGAGTCGAATGGTGGAGGCGGCGGGAGTCGAACCCGCGTCCGGAAACCTTCAGCTTAGGCTTCTACATGCATGTTCCCCGATTTGATTTCGCCTCGTAAGACTCCCAGGGACCGGATCCTTATTGGGCTAGTACGTCTGTAGTTTCGCCGCGCCGACCGACGAACAAGTCGGGTAGCTATCCCACCTATCGGCGCCCGGTTCAGCCCGGCAGGAGCAGCTGAGCGGACGTTAGCCTTAAGCGGCTAAAGCGTATTCGTAATTATCGGCATTTGTATTTATGCCCCGCGCAATTTTACGAGCGCACAGGAACTCGGCATGCAACCTAGACTTCACTATCCCCGTCGAAGCCGTTTCGCCCCCTTGCAGTGCAAATGGTTGGATCCTACTTATTTTGGGGCGGACCGCTTTCAGGCGGCTCTCCCCAGACGATCAAGCATATGGATACGCTTCCAAATGCTTCGCGCCGTCTGTCCTTTTTCCACTTTATAAGACCGGTTCGGCGCAGCAGAAGTTAAAAACAATTGTCTTCTTTGTCAATACGAAGCCATGGCGTCGGAGCGTATATTCACGGACGGTGCTGCTTGACGGTCCGATCCATATCGCGCTGCTCGGCGCGTCGTTTCAGATCTTCTCTTTTGTCGTAGACCTTCCGGCCTTTGGCCAGGGCGATCTCCACCTTGATTGTGTCGTCTTTGAAATACATTCTGAGAGGAATGACGGTAAATCCCTTTTGTTGGATCTTCCCCATGAGCCTCTTGATTTCCCTCTTGTGCAGCAGCAGCTTACGTTCCCGTTCCGGGTCGTGATTGTCATAGTGGGCAAACGGGTACGCGCCGATATGAACACCGTGCAGAAACGCCTCGCCGGCCTCCACGCGCACGTATCCGTCCTTCAGATCCGCTTTTCCAAGCCGTAGCGACTTAACTTCCGTACCCCTGAGAGAAATGCCGGCCTCGAAGGTCTCTTCGACTTCACAGTCCCTGCGGGCTTTCTTATTTTGGCAGATGAGCTTAAAAATACGCGCCTCCGTATCCGGCGGACTCCAAGGTCGGCACAAGCGACCGACTAGTTTTCTGTTTGCAGATCCACGCGGGTCGAACCACGGGATCGGTCTTACCTGTGTTCCGTGGCGCACCGAACTTCTATGAACAACGATGTCCTATATATATCAAAGGATCTGAACATAATCGCGTCAATACACCATGACGGTACAAACGATGCTTAACCCGCGAAGTTTGTTATTATAACATCTAAGGAGCCGAATCAACACATTCCGGTTTCAACATACGCTCAGGCAATCGTTTTAAAAAGCAATCCAAATAGTTGACTCCACCCTCAAAATGGTTACCAGTATAGATGGCCGAGACTCGCAAGTTGCCGCGTGCAAAAAGGGCGCTCTGCAAAAAGTATCACTTGTGAAGCGCCCGTTCATTATCATGCCGACCCGAAAGGTCGACGCCGGCAAGCCCTGACTTGGTCCAACTAGTGACGGGAAAAACGAGGTACTGCGTGTCGAAAGCGATTAAGATCGAGGTGAAGGATATGAATGCGCCGGAACAGAGCAACGACCGGACAGATAAAAAAGAGGAAGACGTTTCCGAGCTCGACGTTGAATCCGAAGTGCAGCGGGCGGGCGATATGACCCAGGAACGGGAGGAAGCCACCGAGGACGCTTTAGCCCGGAAGGAAAAGGAAGCCAAAGAGAATTACGACAGGTGGCTCCGGTGTCAGGCGGAGTTCGAAAATTACAAGAAACGGCAGGAAAGAGATCGTGTGGAGTTCTGCCGATACGCCAATGAAGGCATCATCAAACAACTTCTGCCGACCCTCGATAATCTGGAACGCGCCATCACTCATTCCAGAAATGGAAACGCCACCGACAGCCTTATCGAAGGAGTGGAACTAACTCTCAACGGTCTTATGGACGCCTTGCAGAAGCAAGGCTTGAAACGGATCGAGGCGGTGGGCGAAAAATTCGACCCCAACTTTCATGAAGCGGTCATGACGGAAGAAAACAACAAAGTGGAAGATATGACCGTACTCTCGGAAGTGTTGAAGGGTTACCTTTTACACGATCGAGTAATCCGGCCTTCCATGGTCGTGGTCGCCAAAGAACCGTCGTGAACGGTTGAAGGACGTTGGTTCAAAGAGTCATAGGGCGTTCCAGCCGCCGAAACTTCAGGGCTCGGGAGTCATTGATCAGATAAATAGAATTCGTATCGAACGAATTTTTAAAAGATTCTATAGATAAGGCATAAGGAGGGTATTGGACCTATGGGAAAGACAATCGGAATCGATCTCGGTACGACCAATTCGTGTGTTGCGATAATAGAAGGTGGCGATCCCCAGGTCATTGCCAATGTGGAGGGAAACCGTACCACGCCTTCGATTGTGGCATTCACCGATTCCGGTGAGCGGCTGGTGGGCCAGGTGGCCAAGCGCCAGGCCATCACAAACCCGGATAATACGGTTTTCGCGGTAAAGCGTCTGATCGGACGCAAGTTCGATGATCCGGTAGTTCAGCGGGACATTAAGAACCTGCCGTACAAGATCGTCAAAGCGCCCAACGGGGACGCCCACATCGAGATCAAGGGCAAGAGCTATAGCCCTGCCGAGATTTCCGCCATGATCCTCGGCAAAATGAAACAGACGGCGGAAAGCTATCTGGGCGAGAAGGTCAGCGAGGCGGTGATCACCGTACCTGCGTATTTTAATGACAGCCAGCGGCAGGCGACGAAAGACGCCGGCCGGATCGCGGGTCTCGAGGTCAAACGGATCATCAACGAACCGACGGCCGCGTCCCTTGCCTACGGGCTGGACAAAAAGAAAGACGAAACAATCGCCGTCTTCGACTTGGGCGGAGGAACCTTCGACATATCTGTTCTCGAACTTGGCGACGGCGTTTTTGAAGTCAAATCGACCAATGGCGATACGCATCTGGGCGGAGAGGACTTCGACCTGCGGATAATCGAGTATCTGGCTCAGGAATTCTTGAAGGATCAGGGTCTCGACCTGCGAAAGGACAAAATGGCGCTGCAGCGCCTGAAAGAAGCGGCTGAAAAGGCAAAGATGGAGCTTTCCACGTCCATGGAAACGGACATCAACCTGCCCTTCATCACGGCCGACGCCAGCGGTCCCAAGCATCTGAACATCAAGCTGACACGGGCAAAACTCGAGATGTTGGTGGAGGATCTGATTGAAAAAGTGGTCGGACCCGTTCAAACGGCCCTCAAGGACGCGAACATTAAACCGGCGGACATTCAAGAGGTGATTCTGGTGGGTGGCATGACCCGTATGCCCAAGGTGCAGCAACGGGTCCGGGATCTGTTCGGCAAGGAGCCGCACAAAGGCGTGAATCCGGATGAGGTTGTGGCCGTAGGCGCCGCCATTCAGGCCGGCGTGCTCGGAGGGGAAGTCAAGGACGTGTTGCTTTTGGACGTGACTCCGCTTTCCCTCGGAATCGAAACCCTGGGCGGCGTGTTTACGAAATTGATCGAAAAGAACACCACGATTCCGACCCGGAAAAGCCAGATCTTTTCCACAGCCGCGGATAGCCAGCCTGCCGTGAGCATTCATGTGTTGCAGGGCGAACGTGAGATGGCGGCGAACAACAAGACCTTGGGCCGGTTCGAACTGGTGGGCATTCCACCGGCTCCGCGCGGCGTTCCCCAGATCGAGGTCACCTTCGATATCGACGCAAACGGTATAGTGAACGTATCGGCCAAAGACCTGGGTACGAGCAAGGAACAGTCCATCAAGATCACGGCGTCCAGCGGCCTCTCCGAGGAAGAAATCCGGAACCTCGTCAAGGATGCTGAAATGCACTCGGCGGAGGATAAAAAGAGGCGGGATCTCGCTGAAGCGCGCAACATGGCGGACTCGTACATCTATCAAACCGAGAAGACCATGAAGGAACTCGGAGATAAGGTGGATTCGTCCACACGCAGCACCATCGAAACAGCCATCCAGGGGCTCAAAACCGCTATGGAGGGCG
Organism: Deltaproteobacteria bacterium; assembly: GCA_016208165.1. Classification (NCBI taxonomy): domain Bacteria; kingdom Pseudomonadati; phylum Myxococcota; class Myxococcia; species Deltaproteobacteria bacterium. The sequence goes on along the minus strand of JACQYL010000064.1, from coordinate 23,110 downwards.
ATGACGCGGCGACAATCAAGTCGAAATCCGATGAATTGATGCAAGCGTCACACAAGCTGGCGGAGCAGATCTATGCCCAGACCGCGCACGGGCAGGGCGGTGCGGCAGGCGGAGGTCCCGGGGCTGAAGCCGGAGGCGGCGCCCAAGAGGAAGACGTGGTGGACGCCGACTTCGAAGAGGTGAAAGACGACCAGAAGTAAGCCGATCTATCTTACCCAGGGGGGATTGTCCTGAAGGACTTTCCCCTTTTTTTGTTATATGATTGCCTTCGGCATGAAAACATCGTATGTATCCACGGGGTAGTCGAGGGAACTCCATTGCAGAGGGTTCTCCTCGACTTCGCTTTCTCTGTTTTTGCTGGTTCGCTCAGGGAATTACAAGATCAAGGCGACCGTGAGTCGGTTCAGTTGACCATGGGCGGCGTACCATAGGTCTTTAGCGCCTCCGGCAACAGCCATTCATGCGATCTGGAAGAAATCTACGGGAAGCCCATTCTTCGCTCTTAGTCCCCCGTTGGGAGGAAGTTTTCACAGATGGTTCGGGTAAATCCATTCGGAAGGGTTCTCCCGGACCTCGATGGTTCTATTGAGCCGCCGCTTTGCCGGTGCACTCAGGGCGGATATCTCTTATGAATCGCCATACTCGCAGGAATGCCCTGTTCTTTTTGTCCACCTTGACCTTCTTTACATTCCTGCTGGCCTGCCAGTTGCCGGTTGTAAGGCCAAGTCCTCCACCGGTTCCCAGAGATTCGATCCTAGCTGCCGCGGAAACCGCCTACATCGAGGGACGCCTGGATCGGGCTCTCGAGCTTTACACGCAGCAAGTAGACGAGTACCCCGAGGAAGAAGGCTCGGACCTGGCCCTCATCCGTATGGCCTCCATCTATACGCAGCAGGGCGACCGTCGCAGTGCGGTGGAATCCTGCCGAAAGCTGCTTCGTTTCTTTCCCGAAAGTCCGCACGCGTTTCAGGCGAGCATCATCCTCGCGAAAAGCATGCTCGCTGCCGATTACCTGTCAGAAGCCCGAGAGGCGCTGGATGACGCCGACAAACGGGCCGTGAGTTCGGAAGACAAGGTGCAGGCGGGATTCTTGAGAGCCGAGTTGGAAAAGCGGGAAGGCCACTGGACCGAATGCATCTTACGACTTTCCGGACTGCTTCACCTGATAGACGCGGAGCAGAAGCAATCGGCCCTGGAAACCATCCGAAATCTGCTCTCCCAGTTGACGGATTCCGAACTGGAACGCCTTACCAGTCTGTACGGGGAGCAAGTACCGGAGGGGTATATTCCGTACGAACAATGCATGCGCATGGCCGGCTCCGGCGAATGGGCCCCGGCCGGGGCCTGCCTCGAGGATTTTCTTCGCGATTATCCGGATCACGAATATGTACAAAAAGCCCACGCCAAGTTTCAGGAATACCGGGAGAAGCAGGCATCCGATACTCGCCGAATCGGCTGCGCCCTGCCTCTTTCGGGTCCATTAGAGCCTTATGGAACTCGTGTCTTGAACGGGGTGCTACTGGCTCTTAACGCCTTTAATCCCGAACTGCGGGAAAAGATGCCCCGACTTATCGTGCGCGACACCAAAGGCAGCCCGGAAACCTCCGACCGCGTCATTCGCGATCTGGCGGAAAACGAACACGTTTTGTCCGTAATCGGTCCTCTTGGGAGCGATTCCGCGAGTGCGGCCGCGCGGACGGCGCAGGAACTCGGCATACCGATCGTGGTGATGAGCCAGGTCGATGGAGTCACCGAGATCGGTCCTTTCGTTTTCCGCAACTCTCTCACACCGTCCATGCAGGTACGCAACTTGATCCGATATGTTGCGCTTATGCACGGGGTTGAACGATTCGCCGTTCTCTACCCGGATAATGAGTTCGGTTGGCGCATGCTTAAGAGTTTCCAGGAGGAAATACGCGCCCAAGACAAGCGGATCACCGCGCAGGAGCCCTATGATTCGAACACCTCGGATTTCAGTGCGCCGGTGCGGCGGCTTATCGGCGAGGAACGGTGGGCCGCTTATGCGAGGGAGCTCGAGCGCAGCAAACACAAAAAGAAAAAACCCGATCTTACACTGGATTTTGACGCCCTGTTCATCCCGGACGATTATAGGAAAATGCTGCTGATAGCACCCCAATTGGCGTTTCATGACGCCGAAAACGTGGTGCTCATGGGCACGAACTTGTGGGACTCGCCTGTCCTGGCTGAAAAGGTCGGCGAGCATCTGAACAAGGCCGTGTTTGTTGCGGACTACTTTCGCAAAGAAGACGACGAACAAGCGAAGTCATTTGAAACCGAATACGAACGCGCTTACGGAAATAAGCCCGATTTCTTTGCGGCGTTGGGCTATGATACGATGAACATTCTGATATCGCTGCTGGGAAAAGGACTCACTGAAGATCGAACGACATTACGCGACCAGTTGGCAGGGCTTCGCAACTTCCCGGGGCTTACCGGCTACACATCCTTTGGTCCCGGCGGAGAAGCGGAAAAGCAGCTCCAGCTACTCACCGTGAAGGGAAAACGGATCGTGCCGGTTGAATAATCGAGCCAAAACCGGATTCTCCCGAAAAACCCGTCAGATCGACCCCCCCGACGATCGGATCGCCGGTCCTAAAACGGGGTCACCTCCCAAGGCCTGCCATACCCGTTACGCCGGACGGTCATACCTTCTGAACCGCCGTGTCTTCCTTCTCTTTCTCGTCGCTCTCCTCGTCCAGCGGCTTTCTGCCGAACCATTTGGCGAGAAAAATACTCGCCTCATATAACACCAGCATGGGGACGGCCATCATAAACTGGGTAATTACGTCGGGAGGAGTCAGGATTGCCGCTACGACAAAAATAACCAGGATTGCATACTTTCGCTTCCGACTTAACATCTTGTAGTTTACGAGTCCGATTTTCGAGAGAAAAAGAATAACGATCGGCATTTCGAAAATGACGCCGAAAGCCAGCAAGAGTTTTATCGAAAGCGAGAAGTATTGGCTTACCGCGGGCAACGCCTTCACGTAATCCGTATTGAATGAAACGAAGAACTTGAATCCGAACGGGAACACGACCGCATACCCGAAGACGGCGCCACCAATAAAGAGCAGACAACTGCTGCAAACAAAGGGAATGGCGTATTTCTTTTCGTTTGGATACAAACCGGGAGCGATGAAGCTCCACAGCTGGTAGAAGATGATGGGAGAGGCCAGAAGCGCTCCGGCAAGAAACCCGATTTTCAAGTAGATGAAGAACATCTCGGGCAAACTCGTGTAGACTAGGGTATCCCCCTTGGGCAACACATCCCTGAGGGGTTGAACAAGAAAAGCAAACAGTTGTGTGGAGAATCCGTAACAGATCGCGAAACCCACTCCAACAGCCGCTACACAAATGATTAGCCGCTTCCTCAACTCCTCGAGATGAGCGGTAAACGGCATCTTGGCGTTTTCGTTCACTTACGCGAATCCTCGGAAGGTTCCGGTGGGACCGTATCGGGATTGTTGGAAGACGGGACGTCCTCGGACGTGGTAGGCGGTCTTTCAGGCGAGTCGGAATCGTCCCTCCCGGCCTCCGTGGCGCGTAGTGAGGTTTTATCCTCCGCCTGCCGGCTATCGCCCGCCGCAACGGACGAAGCGCTCGAAGCTGCTTCTTTCGCGACGCCGGAAGACGGAGCGGCTTTCTCCTCGCCGGTTGCCGTGCCGGGGTACGGCCAATCTTCACTTCCCGCCATCTCACTGTCCATGTCCGCTGAGGGGGATTTTCCGGGTGGGCCGTCGTCTTTAGCCAGTCTTCGCTCGATCTCTTTCTTCTCCTCGGCGATCGCCGCCTTTTCCCAGTCCTTCAAACCCTTGGAAGCCAGACTCTCGATCTTGCGTACTTCGCTTACCGCATCAGCCACGGATTTTTTCACTTCGGACAAATCCTCATCCACATTCATGCTCTCTTTGAGTTCGTTGGTGGCCTTCCGGAACTCGGCCAGTCCCTTCCCTAGCGATTTTGCCAGATCCGGCAGTTTCTTGGGACCTAAAATGATGAGAGCAAGAACGAGTATAACGATAAGTTCCGGCATTCCAATGCCAAACATGACGGACAACCCTCGTGAGACATAATAAAAGTAGCGAAATTGAGCGCTTAATACGGAGGGAGCATAGTCCATTTTAAGGGAAAGTGTCAAGCATCCCCATGGGGCAACCCCGGCGCCGTAGGCACTGGCTACCGGGCGGCTGTTTTGTCTTACTTGCTGCGGAAACAAAGCAACGTCCACGCGTCCGGGCGATCAATGCGAGATTTGGGGTGCGCCGGGAGTGTTCAAGCAAAGAGAGACGGAGTTCGCCAACAGCGGCCGAACGAGGAAAAAGCTGGACTGCCACGAAAATGGCATCTTCAGATGATGGAAACGCCTGCGGCTCGGTCCGGTGTGCCGAGCCGCCATACACGCTTGGAGTTAACGGCCGTTCTATTTTGCCTTCTTGGCCCTGGCGTCTTTCAAAATTTGTCCAAGATTCCTGTCTTTGGCCCATTTCCGGCGCTTAGCCGTCAAGCTCTTAGCGGACAATGGAGTCTTTAGAGGAATACTCCATTTTTGCTTGTATTCTTTGGTAGTCAATCCGAACTTTGCCAACGTCCGGTTGGTAAGAACTTTGCACTCGCTGCCGTCCTCCAGATTGACCACCTTGTTTGCCTGTATGGACTTTATTGGTTCTTCCCGGAGCAAATCCAGCTCTGACCTTTCAACCTGTGCTTCAGCTACCCCATTCTCCCTAGCGTTCATATCCTTCAGGGTCTCGAAGGTCTTCTTCAGTATCAGCTCGATTTCTTCCGGAGTCATTGGTGCAACTGCCGCCTGTGCTTTTACGATTTCGGCGGCCATTTCCGTCAGGGATGTTGCCATGGTTTTTCCTCTCCGATTTGTAGATTTGGTCCAGCAATATGACTTATATAAGTATATTGCTAAACCAATGTCAAGAAATAATTGGATTTCAAAACAACGAAATGCTGACCGCCAAAAATCTATGGGAGAAACCAAATAAGAAAGCCGCACAATTCATTGGAAGGGGGGTCTTTAATCCTACATCAATATGAAGTCGCGCAAGGGTCGTACTGATCGAAGCGTGTATCGTTTTCCAAACCCCACGAACCTTTGATGTACATGAAAACGTTTAGATGAGAAAAGCACAACTGGACACTTCCTGTCCCCGCCTAGGCGAAAACCCTAAGAGAGGAGTTTGAAGTGCAGCCCTTCCTTATCTCCCATCGTTATTTGGAACGAATAAGACACAGCGAAAATCGCTACTCGCGATACGATAGTGGGAACGGATCCCTGGTCTGCGAAAGAAAACGCCCACTATCATCCCAAACGGCGAACGACTACCCGCAGGAATGAGCAGGTGGAATTTTGAGGAGCCGTTTCTTCAGCACATACAGAGGTACGGCCGCAGCGGCGATACCCAAACCAAGCGCCGTTTCTTCGGGATATCCATAGGCGATGGAAAACCCCGTGGCGACGTAACATACCACGAAAACCGTCGCAGGAAGGATGATTCTCCATTCACTCGAGTGCCTGCGCCGGGCTATACTTCTTCGAAGCCGCAAAAGGCTGATGCCCACCCCCATGGAAGACAGCACCATGGCGATGGTTGTACAGGAAAGGATCTCGTCGAAGGCGCCAAGCAGCAGGTACGCCAGAGAGAGTGCCGCCTGCAGGGCGAGCCCCAGCATCGGCATGCCGGTGGGACTCCATAGCACACCGAATGGCTTGGGAAAGCAGCGGTCAGCCGACATGGCGTACGCAATCCTAGGCCCCGCGGGGACCGTTGCGTTCAGCGAGCCCGCAATGGCCAACAGGATACCCGCCTCGATAAACAGCCCTCCTTTCGCCCCAAGAAGCCTTTTAGCGGCCAACTGACCGACATCGATCCGGCCGGCCAGCAGTTCGATCGGTGCGGAAAACAGATACAGTGCAACGAGAGCCGTATACACCGCGGTCACGATCGTCACGGACAGCAGGATGGACTTCGGGATAATCCTGGTCGGATCCCTCACTTCGCCGCCCAGATAAACCACCTGGAAAAATCCGCTGTAGGAAAAGATGATGCCCACGGCTGCAACCCCAAGGGCCTGAAAGCCGGGAAAAGATCCCCCGACGGCCAGATAGCCCCAATGGCCGTCCCCCCAGCCGAAACCCAGAAACAATAGGCTCGCCACCACCAGGATCAACAGAGCGGTAGTCAGCTTTTGCACTCCCAGCGTCCATCGAAGATGCGCAGCGGAAACCAGGTGCACGCCGACGATCAACCCCGCAGCCGCCCACTTTGGAGACAGCCGGACGGCAAGCGCCTCCATCGACCATGACGATACTCCCGCAACTCGTGACAGGCCGTCGGCCAATGCGGACGAGAGAGCTGCTATCGAACTCGGTAGAATGACGCAGACGAGCACCCACCCGGCGACAAACGCAGCCCATTCTCCCAGACCCTCCCTCAGAAAGACATAGTCCCCGCCGGCTTCGGGGTACGCTGCGCCCAGAACTCCATAGCACCAGGCGGCCACCATGGTCATCAGGCCCCCGCCGAACCAGAGACCTATCATCCAGAGTGGATTTCCGATGTGGGCGGCCATGAAACCCACAGTGGTGAAAATCCCCACTCCGATCATGTTGCCCACAATGAGGGCCGCCGCCCCCGAAAGACCGATTTGACGTTTCATACGGATCCGGCGTCCAGGCGTATGGTAGTATGGGAATCGTCGGAATCAAGAGGATGGACTTGTTCAACTGGAATCGGAGGATATTGAGGAAAACATTCCTTCACTCGCCGGCCCGGGAGACCCTCGTCAAGCCAGTCCCCGTACCGGACAGGAGAACGAAGGCGACGCCTCTCACGAGGAACTTCCGCCCAATGCGAAGATGTCGGAATATTGGTTCCCGTCATTGAACATAAGGTGATCGTGCCCGCCACAGAACCCATGGTCCGATGCAACGGACCGGCATCGGCGAAAAAATCCCACGGTCACCGGAAATGCAAGGGGGTGCGCGTCACCTTCGCTTGGCTTGCGAGACTCTCGTTCGTTACACGGATGGTGGTATTCACTTCTCGAAGCCGGACCGCTCAGCCCTCGACTTGAGCGCCGGCCGCCAGACGCTCCATCACAGCCTCTCCCACCGCCCTGAGAGTGATGCATTTGGCCGCTTCCTCATCGCTGATCGAGATATCAAATGCTTCCTCGATCCCGAAAATCACGGACACCAAGTCCGTGGAATCCAATCCCAAGTCATCGATCAAGTGAGCATCCTCGGAAATGTCATCCAGTCCCATTCCTCTGAGCTGGGACTCTTCGATTAGTATTTCCTTGACCTTCTGTTTCACTTCTTCAGGAGTGGGGAGTTTCGCGGATGATTCCATTTTCGCTTCGCTTGTTAGTAGGTTGAAGAAAACATGTTCCTTCGAGTTCGACACCCTCGGGGAACGCTCAAAACAGCACTGACTATCCTGCGATAGCCCATCTGTCCATGGACCGGCAACGTTGTCCGGAAGACCGTACTTCGTTGATTTCGGGCAAGCACACTAGCCGTCGTATTTTCGAAGAATCAACGACGTGTTGCTGCCGCCAAAGGCGAACGAATTGGACATACAGATCGAGACCGGCCGGCTCCGGGACACATTGGGTACATAGTCCAGGTCCGCGCAGTCTTCGTCCCGTTCTTCCAGGTTGATTGTTGGAGGCAACATAGCCTGTTCCATGGAAAGGAGGCAAGTAATTATTTCCAATGCGCCGGCCGCTCCAAGAGTATGTCCGATCATGGACTTGACGGAGCTTACGGGTACAGCGTAAGGCTTACTATCCAGCAACCTCCCTATGGCGTGCGATTCTATGCTGTCGTTCAGTCTCGTTGCCGTCCCGTGTGCATTGATATAGCTCAGGTCCCATGGCGACAGGCGCGCATCCCGCAGCGCCAGCTGCATGGCGCGGAGCATTTGTGCCCCCGACTTGTCAGGGATGAGCATGTGGTGTGCGTCGCTCGTCAATCCGGCTCCGATGATTTCCGCATAGATCCGGGCCCCGCGTTTCATTGCGTGTTCAAGTGACTCGACAAGGACCAGACCCGCGCCCTCGGAAAGAACGAACCCGTCCCGCTGTTTATCAAAAGGACGACTGGCCGCGGTGGGATCATCGTCTCGTTTGGACATGGCTCGGATCTGACAAAAGGCCGCATACACCAACATATTGATGGGAACATCCACCCCACCCGTCACTACCACGTCCGCGTTCCCACTCCGAATGAGGTCCCTCGCGCACATAATCGCCTGATTCCCGGACGAGCACGCCATGTCAACGTTGACGAGAGGCCCTTGGAACCCATACTGTCCCGCCAACCGGCCGGGCAGGAAGATATCCTTCGTATCGAACAGGTAGGGCACTTCCGCCGTTCCTTGGGCCGTTCGATACTCGAGTTCCTGAAGTTCGTATCGGTTGGTGGTACATCCAAGAACCACCCCTGCCCTTTTCGGATCCAGCATGCTTACGTCCAGCTCGGCATCCTCCAACGCCATCTTAGACGCGGTCAGAGCGAATTGAACGGAACGAGGACAGCCTGGCGTTGCGTTCGGAAACAGAGCTCCGAAATCGAAGTCGCGTACCTCCCCGGCGGTTTTGATGGAAAGTTCGCCAACGTCGAACAGGGTCACATATCCAATTCCGGATGCCCCTTTCCACAAGGCGCCGGCAAACTTCTCTTTCCCGATCCCGTTCGGAGCCAGCACACCCACTCCGGTAATGACAACCCGATCCGTACTCATGATAGTGTTCCGTTCCCGTTTGTCCCGCTCAAAAAAACCATTTCCCATTCGTCCTTGGTATCAAATGTCAGATACGGCCGGAAGTGAATTCCGGGCGATCCTGATCGCTCCGGTTCATCTCCCACGGATCAGGCGCCCATTCTCATCATCGTCACGGCGCAGTCACCGTCTTCGGATCCGGCTGCGAACAGTGCGCATCCTCCCGCCGTGGAATCGATCCCGGAGTTCCGGCGACCCGTTTCCTCTAAAAACGTGAAAAGGTCCCTCACCGGCGATGCCGCGAACGCGTACGTGTCCTCTTTAGACGTCCCGCCATACAGGCAGGAGCCCCATTTAGCCGACAAAACATCCCGAATGGGTTCCGCCAAGTCACTTCCGGGCGCACAGGAATATCCGGCACAGACAATCTTATCTTCGCCGAGGCCCACCTGACGTAAGGCCTGCTCAACCGCATCGCGGAACCATTCCCTGTGGACTTTCGATCCCGAGGCGGACGGCTGGTGCCAATGGTACAGGCCGCCGCCCAACCATTCCACTGCGTTCCCCTGCCGGCCGGCTTCGTCCGAGTTCATCCTATTCAACACGGCGACCGCCGCACCTTCCGAAAGCCGGGCCGAGTCGATTCCATAGCGATCGCAGAGCCCGAACGCCCATTTGCTGTCCGGTGAATCCACACCTCCGGTCAGCATGACCTCGGGAAACGAGCCCAAAGCCATCGCGTCCGCCGAGTATGTTAAAGCGTGCAACCCGGACAGAAAGCTTCCCGAACAGGCAACCGTGGGGCCAAAAAACAAATGGTGTATCGACATGTTGGAAGAGGCTGCATTGCCGATGGTCACTTGCAGGGCTCTCGGATGCACCTTTTTCGGACCTTTTTCCCTCATTACATCCAGAAAACCTTCGAGACTATGGGTTCCGGCGAAGGCGGTCCCTATACAGCAGCCTACTTCCGAATGCGAAGGTTCCTCGCCCCACCCACAGTTCCGGATGGCTCGCATGGACGCGATCAATCCCAATGCCACGCTCCGATCCAGTAGCTTCAAGAATTGCTGATCAATGTGCGCCTCAAAAAGCGCTTCGTCCATCCGGCGTATCCGCGGGCGCCCTTTTTCCGGCGCTTCCGAGGCGGGGCTTCCGATGTCCACATCGCTAGAATCCGGAAAGACCGTGCCCATGCCGGCTATCGCTACTCGATGTACCTTCGATGTATCTCTCACCACAACCCCGCCCCCCGAACCATTGCAGTGTGCAGGTAGATCCGAAACCTGCTTGGCAAAGTTAACATCCCGAATTTCCAACCACGGAATTCAAAGGCGTATCTTTTCCCGGAAGCGGACCCCAAGTCAAGGAGTTTAACAGTATTCGAACGCAACTCCCGGTCAAAACCAGGCGCCTGCCAACAAGATCGCCCCTGTCGTATGGCGCCGGTTTCGCCTCGCGCGGTCCGGACCGCACGCTCCCTCCAGGAAGTCGGTGCGGCGATGGTTCACTTGAAAAGAACGGAATCCATCCGCCCGCCCGACCGTGCAAACGCCTTCTCCCGTCCTTTCAAAACGGAACGGCTTTACTAACCTGACTTGATTCTCGGATCGCACTCTGTGTATTAGGAGACGTATGGACGAGACGCTCTCCCTTTTCACAAGCCTGATGATCGATGGCAGCGGAAACGCTGCGCAGAAGCACATGCTGATCCGCGTATCCCATGGACGCATCCTTTCGATCCGAAAGGCTGCCGTTGATGATCTCCGCTCTCCCGGATGTGTGGACTTGCGAGGCTGCACCGTTGTTCCCGCACTGATTGACGCTCACGTACACCTGTGCATGTCCGGGACGTCCGACCGCGAAATGCGCGAACAACAACTCAAAATGGACTACGATGGGGCGGAGCGGGTGATGCTCTCCCATGCTCGAGAGCAGCTGGTTCGAGGCGTGATGGCGGTTCGGGACGGAGGCGACTATGCGGCTCACGCGCTCCGTTTCAAACAACAACGATGCTCCGGCAATCCTCCACCCCTTCGGGTCATGTCCGCCGGCAAAGCGTGGCGCGCTCCGGGCCGCTATGGCAAATTGATCGGACGTCCTCCTGTTGAAGGATTGACATTGGCGGAATCCGTTGCCCGGCATTCCGTTGGACTGGACCACGTCAAGCTGGTGAATTCGGGCTTGAACAGTCTTACCCACTATGGAAAGCAGACCCCCCCTCAGTTCAGTGTCGGAGATCTCCGGGCCGCCGTAGAGGCGGCCCGCCTCCTCGGCCTGAAAACCATGGTGCACGCCAACGGAGTGCTTCCGGTTCAATGGGCCGTGGAAGCCGGATGTCATTCCATCGAGCATGGCTTTTTCATGGGACGGGAAAACCTCGAACGGATGGTCGAGGCTCAAACGTTTTGGGTTCCGACTGCCATCACCATGCAAGGTTACAGCGAAAAGCTCGAACAAGGAACCGTGGAAAAGGACGTGGCGAGGAAGAATCTGGAAGAACAGGTTCGGCAAATGGCATGGGCGCGACAGCTGGGCGTCCCCCTGGCCGTGGGAACCGACAGCGGAAGTCTTGGAGTGCATCACGGGGCATCTCTGGTCGAAGAGCTAAAACTATTCATGGAAGCCGGTTATACGTTGGAGCAATCCATCCACTGCGCTACGGCCGCCGGAGCCCTCCTATTAGGATTGGAAAACCAGCTCGGTCGACTGGTCCCCGGCGCGCCCGCCACCTTCGTCGTGGCGGAGGGCGACAGGTCCTCTCTTCCGGATGCTCTGACAACGCCCGAAAGCGTGTATATGGCGGGAAGCCTATGGAAGGATCCTCCGCAGGACGGAACTTGGTGAAATCCGTCCGCGGAACTCGCTTACTCCTGAGCTTAGTCATAGATGTTCACGAAGTCCGATGTGTCGCACGGGAAGGCGGAAGGGGCCCCTCGACAGGCTCCGGACAGGATGGAGCCCGTATGACGCAACCGGCGGGCAAACCCGCGAGCCCCGCGGATGAAATCTTTCGCCGCGGAAGGTTTCATGCATAATTGGTCAGGGTTGGGGCGGCGCCGTCAGGAGCATGAAAAAGGGCGGAATCACCATGGCGGGGCGTTCGAAGGCGCCCAGGTCCGGTACGGCATCCTTGGGACGGTGTTCCCGACTTTGATGTTTCCCGTACTGCCATAGAACGGCGTGCTCCGGCAGCACGGCGCCGGCACAGGCGATTCCACGGTTCAAGCAGTCGGAAGCGGATGTCAGTCGAAAATCCTGAGCCGTATGATCGACGAATCCCGGATCCTGACCTTCGATCTGACCATAGTCGTTAATGATGCCGGTCAATGTGTCGTGCGTCTCCACCCAATCGCTTTTGAACCAGTTGTTTCTCAGGTCCAACACCCCCGCCCCGGCCGTCATGGCCAGTCTACCGCCCGCCGCGGTCACCAAGCAGATGTTGTTCCGGCAATCGGCTGATTCGTCGTTCGTGGACAGCCGGAACAGGGTGGTATTGCCGGATCTTGTTGAAACCACCGTATTGTTGTAGAAGTACAGGGCGCCCTTCCGATACTGATCCGTGTCCCCCGAATCACCGCCGTAATGGCAGATCTGGCTGTTTCCTTCATCCTCCGGTTCCACCAGAACATTGCCGTAGACATAGGTGGACCGGTAGTAGGGCAGCGTGTAAAGGAACTCGTGATCGCTGTCCACAAGGTCAAGCTGCCGGTTGCCGCCTTCGATCCAGTTATACCGTATGACCGTGCCCGCGGACCGGTCCTTCAGATTATTGCCGCCGCATTCGGGCCGGAGCGGCCCGAATCGGTTGAACTGGAAGACAATGCCGTCGCACTCCGTGTAGTTGTTGTGATGGTAAATGCTCCCTTCGATCCCGTTATCGTAGATATGACAGAATTCCAGCAGCAGATCCTTTACCCCGGAACTTCCGAAAACGCCGTTCCCGCAGTCATGGAGAATACAGTTCCTTATGGTGATGTGTTGACCTTTTTCCATGTACACGGCCGCACAATTGTCTCTGTATTCTGTAATGCCGTACCTCCCGGTAAAGGTATGCGGCGGCCTGCCCCCGCGTATTTCCAGGTTCTCGATGCGGATGTGTGCGGGCATGGTATCGGCAGGTGAATTGGCCCCGCCGATCTTGATAACGCCCCGATCCTCGTTCCAGAAGTCGAGCTGCTCTCGCGTAGTTGCATCTTCACCGTCGATGACCGGCCGTCGGCCCTCCGGATCGGGTATTCCGGTGACTACGATGGGCTGCTGGTCGGTTCCCACCCGGCAGATGACCCATTTCTCCCGGTAAGGTTCACTCTTCCAATGGATCCGAACCGTATCCCCGGCGTTCAGGGCTTCCCAGGGTACGGACCCGATAGTTTCATATTCCTTTCCCGGCCCCACTTCGTAAACCGCGGCCCAAGGGCACTCGGATGAAAACAGTAGAACAGACAAGAAGAACGTCCACGCACCTATTCTCCACTGATGAGTTCGCCGAATCCGGCCGCCCGTTCCGTTTATCATGGATGGTAGACACCCCTTCTCATGCTCATCCGACAGGTTTTTGCCGGCGCTGATCCGCACCCGGGTGCAACGGCCGGCTATTCATTCGCTTACTTCAAAGGAGATCACTCCCCATCAACATCCATCGGTTGTTGCATCGAGGTTCTTGAGCCCTTTTCGAGCTGACCTCCAATAGCCTGCCGAAAACGCGATCGAGGGAAGTTCCGGACGGTACTACATTGCCGGAATTTATGTAACGCTGTTCACACGATCGTAGATAATCGGATAGCCTTCCGGCGAAACGCATCTATGTTGACGGACGCCGATGGAAGGTCACGAAGGGAAACAAACAATAATGCTTCGGTGACAAGCCTCGCTGACAACGAATGGCTCTAGGCCATTGCAGGAGCAGGTTCGTGGGCTTGGATTCTCCTTTTTCGCGCCAGCATGACGCCGAAATAGACGGCATACGGCAGCCAAAAACAACAACTTATGAAGATCAGTTCTCCATAGCCGCTCATAAGATACCTCCTTTATGTGAGAATGCCTTTTTTGCTTTGAAACGGGACTTACGCATACACTCGTCCGTGCTAATGTATGAAGCAAATGGCATGCCAGAAAGATTGCCGTTATGTAACGAGTCGATATGTTTGGGTCTTTTTGAAAAATGCCGGATGATTTGGCTGGTGGGAGGGGCCGTATTAGGGCATAAATGCCCCAGAAGAAACTACGATGTTAAGATTACCTATTGTAAAAACTACGCAATTCCGAATAGGTCAATACTGCCCTATTATGGGACTACGCCATACCGAATTGCTTCATCTTGCGGAATAGCGTCTTCCGGTCAATGCCCAACAGAGACGCCGCATGGCCCCGATGCCAACGTGTCTGATCCAGGGCCGCGGCAATGACTTCTCTCTCGAAACGCTCCAAGCTCTCGCGCAGATTCAGTCCCTCGCCCCCGGCCTCCCCCACCGCCGTATCCCCCCAGGCCGAAGGCCCATCCATCAAACTCCCGACAAAATCCAGCTTATGCACCGTCAAATACCTATGCACCACGTTCTGAAGCTCTCTGACGTTTCCAGGCCACGGATAGCTCATCAGGGCCTCCATCACATTCCCGGGCACTTTGGACCCTTTGTCCTTGCCGTAACCCTGCAGCACGTTTTCCACCAGCAACGGAATGTCTTCCTTCCTTTCGCGGAGTGGGGGGACCTGGATGGAGATCACGTGTAACCGATAGAAAAAATCCTCCCGCATCTGTCCTTTTCTAACCCGATCCAGGAGGGAAACATTGGACGCCGCAATAATGCGTACATCGGCGCGCCGGATTCGATCGCCTCCCACCGGCATGTAGCCCGATCCCTCGATCGCACGTAGCAGCTTTACCTGCATACCGATCGTGAACTCGCTGACCTCGTCCAGAAACAGGCTGCCGCCGTCCGCCAGATCGAAAAAACCGCGTTTGTTCGAATGAGCACCCGTGAACGCCCCTTTCTTATGTCCAAAAAACTCGCTTTCAAAGAGCGTTTCGGGGATCGCGCCGCAGTTCACGGGTACAAAAGGCCGATCTCTGCGTTCGCTCATGTCATGAATCGTGCGTGCGACCAGTTCCTTGCCGGTTCCCGATTCCCCGTAAAGGACAACGTTTGCGTCCGTCTCGGAGGCCCTCAATATGAGCGTGTACACCTCCTGCATGGCGGCGCTTCTTCCGATAATGCTTCCGAATCGGTAACGCTCCCGCATGGAAGACCTGAGGCGGATGTTCTCCTTTCTGAGATGCTCCGCTTCTTCCTGGATGGCGATCTCCCGAAGCTTCCTTTCGGTCACGTCACGTAGAGTCGAGAGAATGGCGGGGCTCCCTTTCCAAGCTATGGCATTGTGAAAAATCTCCACCCAGAATTCCCGTCCGTTCTCTCCTGTGCACAGCGCCCGGAAAGACTCCCCCGGGAGACTCTTCGGATCCGCGGAGGAATACGCCTCCAGGATACGTTGGTAACCGTCTCCTGCAAACACTTCCGCAGCCGTCCTGCCGACCGGCTCGTCGTCCTTTTTCAAACCGAACATCCAAAGGAAAGCCGGATTGACAAACAGAAAGCGCCCTTCCTGGAAAAGTGTGACTCCGTCCGCCACGTGTTTGGACAGGATACGGTACAGTTCGATGCTTTCCCTGAGATCGGCTTCGGTCCGTTTTCGTTCGACAATCTTACCCAGACGTCCGGCGATGGCGTCGATCAGTTTTCGTTCTTCTTTGAGAAAGGGCCCCTCGTCGCTCTCCGGCCTCTCCTCGAGGTAAAACACTTCAAGCGACCCGGTCGGCCGGCCGTCCGCAACGATGGTCGCCGCCTGCTTCCATCCGGTTTCCCTGAAGTTGGCCGTCTTGTACTCCTCACCCAGGACAACGATCCGGGCGCAGGTGATCTCCGGGAACTGCCAGGAAGGGGGAATCAGGTTCACAACCCCTCCAAGCACCTCCTCTAACAAGACTCCGGGACGCTCCACGAGCCGGGCAATCCCGTAAAGGCAGTTCAGTTCCTTGACCCTTTCGCCCAGTTCGTGCGTCCGCCGTTTTAGCGCCTGCTCCACCTCCTTGCGCTCGGCTTCCGCTTTCCTCAGATGCGTCAGATCGCGCTGTACGCGGCCCAGTTCTTCCAGCAGTTCCTTTTGGGTCTTCCGTTCGTCCCTCATGATTTGCCGCCTGGAGCAAAGAAAACAGTCGGTCCCTTCCAATCCGCCGGTTTGCCTGACAAAGGAGCGCGACGGCGGTTCCGGGAAACCGTCCGTCTTCGAGGGCTGGTTCGAATCCCGGTTTTCTCCCCAAACCTCGGGTCCTCGTCACTGGATCGTGGTAGGGGTGCGCCTGAAAAAAAACTCTTCTCGACAAATATGATGCTAGGGTTTCGGGGCTAAGTCAACCATCGTTACCGGCGCTTGTAGTGTTTGACGTCCCGATAACTCTTCTTCTTTCCCACTTCGGAAAAAATCGAGTATAGTGCACGGGGGAATGGGAGGGCTCATTCTCATAACAAGTCAGGCCGCCTCCGGCAAGAACATGCCCCTTGCAGAGGAGGCCCCGCGCGGCACATTCGTACGGGAAGACGCCGGGCGTCAAATCGAAACCCGAGGGGTCCCATGAACACGGTATTGTCTGAAGATCGAAAGAAGTTCTTCCAGCAGGATTATTCCAAAGGATTCGTCGCGTTCTGCGGATTGGAGGCTGTCGAGGTAGGCGCCGGAGCTCTTGAATCCAGAGTCCGCATCAAGGAAGAACACCGGCAGCAGGACGGTTTCATTCACGCCGGACTTATTGGTCGCCAAGACGTTGACTACCATGGCGTCCGTGCCCGCGTCGGAATTGACGAAAAGGAACTGAAGAAATCGTCCGAACAACCGGCTTCAGCGGGGGGGCCGGGCCGCAAGCAAATGCTTTCCACTTGAAACACCGCTCATGTATACTCAAACCCGCAGGAACCCAGGGCGAATGTGGAGCTTCCGGCCGGATGGACACACGGTCGCTTGTTTCAAAAAAATGCCTTCCGGATCAGGGCATTTTATGAGCCATCGACAACTATAGGGATGCGCCGTAGGCTCCTCTTGTGCTAAACTGCATAAAAAAGGCTTACCGTTAAACAAAGACAGCGGAGGTGGATATAGGCGGAAAAACCCGAAACCTTTGTTGCTCTGGGCACTCGTACGTACGGCAAAGCAACCCCGGTCGAGATCCAATACCCAAACCGCAAGACGCCATACACTCCCCTTTCACTTTTTGCCTCGGAATACTCTGCGCACTCGTTCTACTTTGCCTGAACGCACCGTTCGTAGCGGCCCAAAACATCGATTTCGAAGAGAGCGTTCCCCAGCCGGACAATGTAACCAGCCAGTACTGTATCAATCCCTCCATCAACCGGGGGGTGACATTCCTGAAAGCGGGACGGATTTTCGTGCCCTCGGTTCAAACGTCCAGCCCCACCCACGCCTTGACCAACCAGTTCCCCGGCGGCGAGTTCGAAGAATACGATACCCTGCAGATCAGCTTTACCACAGGCCAATCCTCCGTCAGCGTGAAGGTAGGGTTGAACCAGAGTTATGGTTTCCCCGTTACCGCTGCGATTCACGCCTACAGCACCGAGACGCCGGGTTCAGGATACATCGACTACGGCACGGCTTATATCGGTAACGGCCCATCGTCGATAGACAAGAGCTTGAGCGTGTCCTCCTCCGCTGGAGATATCCGCAGCGTCGAGATCGAGTTCACGGGGCCCTCAATGGGTAATGCGGCCCACGAAGCGATCGACGACCTGACCTTCACCGCCATAGGCCCGGCCTGCGCTCCGGACACCACTTCCCCGTCGGTGCAGATCATAACGCCGGCCACGGACGGGTCCGTGACGTACGTCCCACAGGCGGACCTCGCTTTTTCGGCAACAGACAACGAAAGCGGCGTGGCGAAAATTCAGGTCTCCTTCCTGGACGCATCCGATACCGAACTGGAATCGTTCTATGTGTGTGGAGGGCCCGGTGCGCCCACCTGCCTGTACGATGTGACGCCTACCCAGGCAAGCTATCATTTCCAGACCTTTCTGGCCCAAGGGACCCGGAAGATCCGAGTCAAAGCCTGGGATTTCGCGGACCATACGGGGCAGGCAAACCGGACGATCAACTACACACCGCCCGGTCCGAATTTCAATCTGTGGGCCAAAGGCATGGAGATCACGCAGGCGACGCAGCCCTGGGTGGCTGAGTCCAACACGAGTCGACTGAATTTTGTTCCCCAGAACGCTGTCAGTACCAATTCCGTCCCGTTTGTGGCGGGCAAGCGAACGGTGGTCCGGGTCTATCCGGGCATCGAAGGCACGAACGTCGTGCTGCAAGGATGCACGGCGACCCTTTCGTGCACGGATTCTTCGGGCAATCCCTGCACCGGCCCCAAGTCCCTTCTTCCCAAATCCGCCATCACGGTGGATCCGGGGGACAACAACACTATCAACACCTTTCGCGGAAGCGCCGACAAGTCGTGGAATTTCACCCTTCCCCAGGCGTGGACGGAGCAGAACAAGTCCGTCAACCTGAGGGTCACCGTGAACGCTCCTCTCGGCGTGCATGAATGCACGGGATGTGATGACGGGGCCAACGGTCTGGAGATCAGCAGCATAGATTTCCAGGCCACGGCGCCCCTGGATCTGCATCTGGTCTGGGCCTGCGTGAGGAGGGATCCCAAAGACACCGTATCCAATTGCGACTACGCGCCCCCTGCGATTTACCAGGATGTATTCGAGAAAACCACGCATCGGTTCGTCAAGACCTATCCGGTCTCCCTGAAGGACATCGATATCTCCATTCATTCACCGCAGTGGGTCCCCATCGACGGGGATTTCAGCCATCCCGACGCCGCCATGACCAGCACTCGCATGTCCGCCTGGCACAACCAGGTGGGAGCGTTGCTGGATGCGGCCACCGGCAAAAAGCGCGAGGATAATCCCATCAATCTGGTCTATTTCGGTATCGTGCCCCCACCGGTCACCCTTTACCTGGGTCTGGGTAATCGGAACGTGGCCGTAGGCAAACTGGACACCACGAGCCTTCTGGGCGATGACCTGGCTATCGCCGCCCACGAGATCGGACATTCCCTTGGACGCCCCCACGCAAGCTGTGACCACGGGGAAGGCGGGTGCGAGGCGGCTCCGGCCGTCTTTCCATGTACGCACGGCGGCATTTGCACGTATGGATTCGACACGTACGAGTTGGAAGTCATCGACCCCGGAAGTCCCCCTTCGGCAGGTCACGCTCACGACCTGATGTCCTACGGCGGTGAACCCCTCTGGATTTCGCCCTATACCTACGAGCACCTGTTCGATACACTCCACGACGCCCTGGGTTCCAGCAGTGCGTGGACCGGCGCACCAACCGACGAAGGTCCGGAAGAAGTGCTCTGGGTAAGCGGCGCCCTGCTGCCGGAAAACGGAACGGTTCGCAGCGCGGACTTCCTCCCGTTTTACCAACTGGGTGGAAACGCGGGCTCCACAGCGCCTTCCGTAGGAGCCTACCTGTTGGAGTTCCAGGACTCGGACGGCCTGGTTCTGCTCTCCCACTCCTTCGATCCGCAGTTCGTGGAGGTGGACCCTCCAGACCCCGCATTCACTCCGCCCGTACGGTTTTTTGAAGTGCTTCCATTCGACGAGAGGATCTCTCGAGTCGTACTCAAACAGGAGCAAACGGTACTCCTAGTAAGATATCGCACCGCCAACACTCCGACCGCGACGATTACTTCCATTGACGCGGGGGATACCTGGGGAAGCATCGAGGTACACAACCTGATTTGGGAGTCCTTCGATCCCGACGCCGGAGATACACTGTATCATCTCGTTCAATATTCCACGGATGGAGGGAACACCTGGAGTACGCTGGTTTCCGATTGGCCGGCTTCCTCCATCGAAGTGGACGCCTCCGTGCTGGCCGGAAGCGACGCCGCGCGATTCCGCGTGCTCGCAACGGACGGTATGAACACGGCCGTCGCGGAATCGCCCGTGTTCAGCGTTGAAAACAAGCCCCCCATGGTGGCCCTTGTATGTCCCAATGGGGAATCTGGGATTCCCACGTTTTCGTACGGGGAAGTCGTGATATTCGAAGGAACGGGGACGGACCTGGAAGACGGACCTTTGCCGGAAGAAAGCCATTCCTGGTATTCCCACAAGGACGATTTGCTCGGATCGGGAAGAAGGCTCGACACCTCGTCGCTATCCGAAGGAACGCACGAAATCACCCTCGTTGGAACGGACGGCAACGGCAGAACGGGAACCGACGCCATATCGATCAAGATCGTGAAACAACTGAACGTTCAGCCCATCGCGGATGCGGGCCCGGATCGTCTGGCCGCTCCCGGTGCAGCCGTATCATTAGACGCCGGCGGCTCCCTGGATGCCAATGGCGACGCCCTGTCCTACCAGTGGTCGGTGGTCAGCAGCCCTGCAGGGGCCCTTACGCAGTTATCCGCTCCCCAGAACGTTCAAACGGCCTTTCTAGCGGACCTGGAGGGCGACTATCTCGTCGAACTCATAGTTCACGACGGGAAGGTGGCGAGCGTGCCGGACCGCGCGCAAATCCATGTGACGGACTCGGTCGCCTCTTTACCCGACGGCATCTGGAAGGACGCGCCCTTCGAGAACGCCGCTGCCGTCATGAGTTTCTACGTTCAGACCTATTCGACCGGATCCATGCTGGTTATCGCATCTGCGGACGGAATGAACGCCTACGCTTTCCTGGACGATGACTTCTCGGACGGGTTGGATATCGGCGATCTGGGAGGCCTGGGCTACCACTTGACTGCGAGCTTCTCGACCGCGGACGAGGGAACCGCGGTGATGACGCTGCCCACCGGCTGGACCGTGGAATACCCATTGCATCGATGGTTCCCGGCTGCTCCGGAAGACGCCTGCCCGGGCATCTGGAAGGATGAACTGCCGGGAGGGGCCGAAACCATGAGCTTCTTCGTGCAGACTTACGAAGCATCCATGATCGTTATTGCCAGTCCGGATGCCCGCACGTTTATGGTGTTCCTGGATCCGGACAAGACGGATGGAATCGACGTAAATTCCATGGCCGGAAGCGCCCGATTTGCCTGCCGGTTTGAGACGGACACCCGGGCCAACGGCGGACTGAAGACCACGCCCGAGGGCGAGAAGAACCATGTTCTCCACCAGTGGTTTTCCGCCCCATATCTAGCCGGGGAATGAACACCGGGTTCGATGGTCGGACAACGGGGCGTCCGCCGTCTTCGCCCTATATGAATCGATATTTCCTATCTATTGGATCGGATTATATCGCATTTTTCTATTTGACAGTTTCCCGAATTCCGGTGTCTTCTTCTACGTGATGACACCGAATCTTCGTAGCAGATCCTCCCTCATTTCACTCGTGGGCTTTACATGAATCCACCGGCCAAGGGCCATCCGTGCTTGATGGTGCGCCGGATCGAGAGTGAACTCCCGCTCTTCGCATGTATTCAGCAATGTGTCCAATCTGCTTTGACACCCCGGAAATCGGGATAGGTGCGCATGAGGCATCATCCTTACCCGGCCGATAGGAGACCATTCCGTGAAACGGTTTATTCAATGTACGCCAAGGTTCGATAAGTGTTTGAAAGATCTTGATAAAGCGGGAGGCAAAGCCGCTATGGCCGCCGAGTGCGCCAGAACCGTTTTCGCCGAATTGGTCGCGGAAGGAGACCAAAACCCGTTCAAGGCCGGCAGGCTTACCGGTCACGGGGAATCGCGTCTTCACCATTCCGTGAAATACGATCTGGGCAACGGGTATCGCCTCGTCTGTCTTCTCAGAGGAAATGTCTGCACGCTCGCGTATGCGGGGAGCCATGACGACTGTAACCGCTGGGTCCGCGGACAGCATTCCGGGATAGCCCACCGCGAACCTCACAAGACCACTACGGTGGCTGAACGACGGATTTCATCGAGCGCATCGAAGGAACAGGATCTCCGGGAAGAAGCCGACGACTACGAAGCGTCTTTGGCCGAAAATCTTCAGGACACCGACATCATGAGCATATTCAATGGATTGTGCAAACGAGGATAAGAGGGGCTTGAAATGCCGGTTTTCGTTTTATGTGATGATGGTGTGAAGAGCGGCCCTACCGGCAAGTCCCGCCGCGCCGGGGTACAACTCCGGATGCCGGTTTCCCGCATCCTCAAACAAACAGAGGGAGGATCGTACGATTCCCCCCTTCGTGCTTTCATTGCCGGCGGTTTAAACGCCGAACCGCATGTCCGCTGCTATACGATGGTTTAGCCGCGCCGCTAATTGAACAGGATGATCGGTTTGATGATGTTGTCTTCTTTGGTATCCATCATCCGGAATGCCTTCTCGATGTCGGCGAATTTGAAACGGTGCGTCGTCAGCTTGGTAGGATCCACGCGTTTGGTCTGGATCAGCCTGAGCAATCGGCTCATTCGTTCGTTGCCGCCCGGGCAGAGCAAGGTCTTGATCGTCTTTTCAGCCATTCCCACGCCCCACTCCAAACGCGGTATTTGCAAATATTCGCCTTCGCCGTGATAACCGATATTGGATATGGTTCCCCCGGGACGGGTCGCTTTGATACAGTCCTCGAAAGGTGCTTGAGCGCCCACGGCTTCCATGGCCGAATCCACGCCTTCCCCATGGGTGAGTTTCATGATGGATGCAACCGGATCCCCTTTACTCAGGTCCACGATTTCATCCACCCCGTATTCCTTCGCCAGCTTCATTCGCTGAGGCGCCTTGTCCACACCGATCACCAGACCCGCTCCCAGCAGCCGGGCGCCCACAGCCGCCATCAAGCCCACCGGACCCAGACCGAAAACCGCCGCCGTGCCTCCGAGCACGATATCCGCGTTCTCCGCGCCTTTGAATCCCGTGGACATCATGTCCGTCGTGTACACGGCGGCTTCATCGGATACATCAGCCGGGATCGGCGTCAGGTTCGCCACCGCGTCGTTGACGTGGAAGTATTCCGCCATGTTTCCGTCCTTGATGTTGGCGAATTTCCATCCGCCTAAGGGCTGGGTGCACTGGGAAGTGAACCCTCTTTGACAGTTATGGCAGGTGTAGCAAGGCGTTATGGCGCAGACCACCACCCTGTCCCCCTCTTTGAATCCTTTGACCTGGCTCCCCAGCTTGTACACAACACCGCAAGCCTCGTGTCCGAGGGTGATGTCGGTCCTTTCCCCGATGGCTCCCTTTACGGTATGCACATCGGAGGTGCATACGAGCGCAGTGGTGGTTTTCACGATCGCGTCGTTCGGACCCGGCTCGGGAATGGGTTTCTCCATGATGGCCACTTCTCCGATCTTTCTCATCACAAACGCCTT
>JACQYL010000063.1 GCA_016208165.1 Deltaproteobacteria bacterium | reverse complement strand
AAACCCGCCGCAGGCGGGTCTCCCACAGACTCCTTTTACATTATCGAAGCACCGCCGCGCCTCCACCGGCGTAGTGTTGCGTTGCGTATAGAGGGTCGTATTTCCCGAGCGTAACCCAAGCCCCTATTGGAATGGGCGCACCATTGTACCGTTCGACCCACGCAGAGGGTGGCCGCCTCCGTCATAAGAGTCTCATGGCTCAAATCAATGAATCGGTAAGCCTGAGGTTCGAGACCGTCCAATGAAAAGGAGACAATCCTTTGAAGGTCCAAGCCAACGACATTCAGATGAATTATGAGCTGACGGGCAAAAAGGATGCATCCGTAGTCATGTTGAGCCACGCCTTAGGTAGCAGCCTGTCCATGTGGGATCCTCAAATGGAAATCCTGGAGTCCCGATACCGTGTGCTGCGTTACGACACTCGGGGCCATGGCGGCGCCGACGCTCCGGCGAATGCGTACACTATGGAGCTGTTGGGGGATGACGCTGTCCGCTTGATGGACGCGCTCGAAATCGCCAAGGTGCACTGGGTCGGACTTTCGATGGGCGGCATGGTGGGCCAGAGCATCGCCTTGAATCACAGCGACCGTCTCCTGAGCCTGGCCCTTTGCGACACCACCGCCGTCGTTCCACGGGAGGCACAGACCTTGTGGCAGGAACGTATCGAGGCGGCTCGCTCGCGGGGCATGCAAACCCTCGTCGAGGGCGCCCTCGATCGCTGGTTTACCTCCGGATATCGCAGCGGAAACCATCTCGAGTTGGAACTGATCCGGAGGGTGTTTCTGGCCACGCCCGTAGACGGGTTTGTCGGATGCAGCGAAGCCATTCGGAGGTTGGCTTACCTCGATCGGCTTTCTGAGATAACAACACCTACCCTCATTGTGGTGGGTGCGGACGATCCCGGAACGCCGGTGGCCGCCTCCGAGGCCATGCACGAACGCATCCCCGACTCGATACTGGTGGTGCTCCCCTCCGCCGCTCATCTGTCGAATATCGAACAAGCCGGGGCTTTCAACACAACCTTGATGGATTTCCTTCGGGAACACGGATCCACTGTCGCGTGATCCCGCCTATTCCGGGCATAATGACGATTACCACTTCCCGCAAAAATACCTCCATTTGGAATTCGGAAAGCATCAGATTTTCCCGTTCATCCTGTAACCCACACCGTAAACGGCGCCTATGACCTCGCGGTCGGGGAGAAGCGCCGCCAGTTTTTTACGCAAGTTCTTCACATGCGTATCGATGGTCCGATCGTATCCGTCAAAATTATACCCCTGAACGGAATCGATCAGTTCATTCCTGGTAAACACCCGATCCGGGTGCGCCATCATAACCCATAGCAGCGTAAACTCGTTGGGAGTGAGCTTTATTTCCTCATCATGGATCATCACCCGGCGTTTCTTCTTATCCACGGATATGGGTCCGACCACCATTTTTTCTTCGAAGGGTTTGGAGCCGACTCGACGCAGAACCGCTTTCACACGCGCTACGACTTCCCTCGGGCTGAAAGGCTTACAAATATAATCGTCCGCCCCTAATTCCAATCCGATCAAACGATCCACTTCTTCCACTCGCGCGGTGATCATAATGATGGGAACGCCGGAGAACTTCCTGATCTCCCGACAGATTTCTATACCGTCCAACCCCGGCAGCATGATATCGAGCAGGATCAGATCCGGGAGATACTGTCTGACGCAGCCGATCACCTGATCGCCGCGTTCCAGGAGAGAAGCGGTATATCCCGCGTTCTGCAGATAGTCTCTGAGAAGAGCGGCTATCCGCGTCTCGTCCTCAACGATGAGAATGCGTTCGTCCATGTCGCCGGCTCCTGAATTCCTATTGCCTGAGTTTCTCGTCTGTCCGCTGCAGGGGGAATACCATCTGAATTCTGAGCCCGTCGGTTGGAGCGTTCAAGGCCGCGATCTTACCCCCGTGGCTTTCGACAATATCCTTACAGATCGCAAGGCCTAATCCGCTTCCGCCTTTGGAACGGCTTCGGGATGAGTCCACCCGATAAAGCCTGTCAAACAGGCGTGGTAATGACGAATCGGGCACACCGGGCCCCGAATCGTCGAAATTCAGCGTAAGTTCGGTTTCGGTCTGTCGGCTGAGAATCCTCAGGGTCCCGGGCTTGTCCACGTACCGCAACGCGTTCTCCAATAGATTTGAAAACAGCCGCTCCAGCCGATTCGGATCTCCCAACAGTGTGGTTCCCGGAGGCGATCCCAACTCCAGGATGACCTGGATGTGATGTTGAGCCAACCGATCTCCGAAAACCTCTACCGTCCGTTTCAGGATCTCCGTTGGATGAATCACCTTGTTCTCCGAACGAAGGGCGCCGCTCTCAGCCATTGTCAGCTCGTGAAGATCATCCACGATCCTGCTGATATAAAGCACCTCAGCGTGCAACGAATCAAGCGCCTTTGCGTCCGTCTTCCGAACGCCGTCCTGCAAAGCCTCGATTTCCCCACGCAGGATCGACAAGGGCGTACGCATCTCGTGCGAGATGTCGGAAAGCCACTGTTTCCGCATCTGCTCGTATCTTCTGAGCGTTCGGGCCATCGAATTAAAATCATCCGCGAGCTGCCCGAGTTCGTCGCGCGTCCGGACCGCGATGCTGGTATCGAAATCCAGAGAGGCCAAAGCCCGGGTCCCCAAACTCAATTGCCGAATTGGATCTGCAAGGTGTTTGGACAGCAACAGGGAAAGGAGGGAAGCCAGCGCCAACAGCACGACTCCGATGGCATACAAGGCTTTGGATTGCCGTTTCAGGAAATCCTGATCCAGCGGGTGGGATAAACGTTCTTCCACCGCTAATCTCAACCAGCCCACGTGCTCGCCTTCCGACGTTATTTCTCTGAATTTGGCTTTCCGGGTCGCAACGGGAGCCCCGACGACCAGTCGTTTGTCCTTGTCCAGGAGCGATAGTCGCCACACCAGACCCAAAGGACCCGGCTCCGGAAATGGCGGCCGTCGATCCGGCAATTCATAACCTAATGAATCCGGCGGGCGAAGAAGCCTTTCCGGAGGGAACGGTGGGGGTGGCGGAGGAGGTGGGAAAAGAGGACGCTTCAGTCCGGCCTCCTGGAGGTAGCTTCTCAGGATTTGGCGCCAACGTTCGGGGTCCGTCCTCAGTTCGTTCCACCCCTGATGCCGGGCATACGCCTCCTCGAGCGCACTCGTCAGGCCATCCAGGTTCTCAAGTTCCACCTCGGCCACGTAATCCGCGAAATTCCGAGACGCCGAGAACTCCATCGTCACGACCAGCAGACCCACAATCAACAGAGCCATCAATAAGTATGATGCGAAAATCTTGTGGAATAGTTTCCACCTCAAGGTTTCTCCTCCACTATGCATTCATAGAGGAATAGTTGTTCCTGTCCGTTTTCAACATTAAACCATCTTTCGATCCTATCCAAAGAGCTTTTTCCACCTCCTTACTGATCCCATTTTTCCTACATATTTTCTCCTCATTTCTTTTCTAAGCTTTTCGATTGGAAGATACAAAAGAAGAAAAACCGAAAATACACGAAGTTAGGAGAACACGAATGAAAACTACAAAGAGTGTGAGCATGTTGGTGGTTTTGACGGTATTGTTGTTCGGGTCGACATTGGTTTTGGCGGATTCGGACACTACGCTTCCGGCCACACCCGATGGTAGACCGATGCCGGGTCCAGGCCTTTCGGGCATCTGCACGGATGGGCTTCACCTGTATGTCCTTGCCGGCCCCATGGTTTATCAGTACAGTCTGCCCGACCTGACGCTTTCGAAATCGCTGGAAATTCCCAGGCCTCAACCGCCGGCGACACAAGAATAAGTATGTATTCAGGATGGTTTGGGGAACCCTTTTCCTAAGCGGGTTCCCCAAACCATCCCAAGACTTCTCGGGTAGGGGTCACCAGCCTCCGCCGGAAAGGCCCAGGGGGGCCGGTCGCGGTCAGCGTAGAGGAGGGCGGAGTCCCCTGTGAATCGTTCAGAAAGAGCGTGGATTGAGTTGAGGAGCGAAACACTGCAAGAAGCGCCCATAGGTCGGGTTATGCTCGCTGCGCACGCTAACCGGACCACCGCAACGCCGCTCGTGAGGATGTATCGCAATATCACAAACGTCCTTCCGGACGAACGCAGTAAGATCCGAAATCCGGACAAGTTCAGTGGGAGGACCCAAAATGCAAAGTCTTGGGAGGGGATCCTAATCCAACGTCTGACGGTACCGCTTCAGTCCGATCGTCAGGACGATCACCAGAAACAGGAGAATGTGCCAGAGGTGCACCCAGATGTCCGAAAAACCGTTGCCTTTCAAGAGGATGCCCCGAACCACGCGCAGAAAGTGGGTCAGCGGGAGCGACGTTCCGATCCATTGGGCCCACTCGGGCATTCCTCGAAAAGGAAACATGAAGCCCGAGAGCAGTATGGAAGACAGGAAAAAGAAGAACGACATCTGTACGGCCTGGAGCTGGTTTTTGGCCACGGTGGAAAAGGTGACCCCTACAGAGAGGTTTGCTCCAATAAACAGGAGCGACACGGCGAAAAGCAACGAAAGGCTCCCCAGAAGCGGCACCTGAAACAGAACGTGCGCAACAACCACAATCAAAAGCATCTGCATATACCCTACCATGATGTAGGGGATCAGCTTCCCCAACATCATCTCCAGAGGACGGATCGGCGTGGTCAAGAGATTCTCCATGGTGCCGCGCTCCCGCTCCCGCGTGACCGCGAGGGATGTAATGATCACCAGGGTCATCGTAAGCACCACCCCCATGAGACCGGGTACGATGTTGTACTGGGTGATGCCCTCGGGGTTGTACTTGGGGTGCACCTCCACGTCCACCGGCGAAAAATCGGCCCGTAGGTAGGTAAGACTTCCGGCAATGTCGCGTTTCAGCGCCGACTTTGCGAGCGTCTTGAGCGCCCCCACGGCGTTGCTCACAGCCACGGGGTCCGTGGCGTCGGCTTGCAGCAGGAGCGCCGGCCTTTCGCCGCGCACCAAATTGCGCGAAAAGTCCGTTGGGAAATTGACCACGAACAGCACTTCCCCCATGATGAGCAAACGGGTCGCTTCCGCCTCCGTGTCCGGCTTCGCAACGATGTCAAAGTAGGCGCTGTTACGCATGGCCGTCAATATGCTCCTGGAAAATACGCTTGGATCGGGGCAAAGCACGGCAGTCGGGAGGTGCTTGGGATCGCTGTTGATGGCAAACCCGAAAAGAATCAGTTGGATTATGGGGATGCCGACCATGATGGCGAATGTCACCCGGTCACGGCGCATTTGCCTGAATTCCTTCACCACCATGGCCAACATCCGCCGTCCCGAGAATCTCCCACCCAGCATGGTCAGTTCACCTTCCGGCTCATCAGGCTTATGAACACCTCTTCCAGGCTCGTATCCACCTTCTTCCATCGATACGCCGAGTTCTTATACGGCGAGAGGCTGTTTTCCAGAGCGGCGGTATCCTTGCCGCTGACATGCAACGTGTTGCCGAAGGACACCACCTGTTGCACGCCGGGCAAAGGTTTCAGGTCTCTCGCCAGGCCATGGAGATCTTCCCCTGCTACGGAATAGGTCGTCAGGCCTTCTCCGGCGACCACCTCTTCGGCGGTCCCGGATGTCAGGAGATTTCCGTAAGCAATGTAGGCCAATCGATGACAACGCTCCGCCTCGTCCATGTAATGAGTGCTGATCAGCGCCGTGATACCCTCGGATGTCAAGTCGTTCACCCTGTCCCAAAAATCCCGCCGGGCTTTTGGATCCACGCCGGCCGTCGGTTCATCCAACAAAAGCAACTTGGGGGCGTGTATCAGGCAGCAGGCCAGCGCCAGGCGCTGCTTCCACCCCCCTGAAAGGCTGCCTGCAAGCTGGTTGTTGAATTCTCCCAGTTCCATCCGTTCGACGACCCCCCGAACCGCTTTCGCTCGTTGTCGCACGCCATACACCCTGGCCGTGAAATCCAGATTCTCGCGCACCGTCAGATCTTCATAAAGGCTGAAACGTTGCGCCATGTAACCCACTTGAGGTTTGATGCCACGGCTCTCATGAACAATGTCCAACCCGAGACAGGTCCCCTTCCCTTCATCCGGCTTCAGCAGTCCGCAGAGCATACGGATAGTCGTTGTCTTACCGCTCCCGTTGGGACCCAGGAACCCGAAAATCTCTCCTTTCCTCACTTTCATGGAAAAACCGTTCACCACGGTTTTATGGCCGAAGCGCTTCGTCAGGCCTTCCACGTCGATGATCACTTCCGACGGGCTCACGTGTTCTCTCCATCCTCGATCAGAGTTACATCCACCGGCTGTCCGGGATGCAGCCGCTCCTGTTCGCGGTCGGGCAGGACCTCCACCATGAACACCAGCTTGGAACGGGTGTGCCGGCTGTAAATAACGGGCGGCGTGTACTCGGCTTGTGGAGAGATGTAGCTGATGTGACCTCGGAGACCCTCGGGACAGCCGTCGCAACCGATGGAGATCGTCTGATTCAATTTTATCCCGCTAATGAGCGGCTCGGGTACAAAGAAACGGACCTTGATGTTACGGCGTATCAAGAGCGCCACCACGGGCCTTCCCGCCGAAACCCATTCGCCCACGGTATAGTACGTGTCGAAAACCAACGCCGGTTCCGAGGCGAGCTGGGTCTTCTGTTCCAATCTCCAGTCGACCTGGGCCAGCGTAGCTTCCATAGCCGCCACCTCGGACTCGGCCGCTCGTATGATGTCCTCCCGGGCTCCCAGACGGGCGGTTTCCAGTTGGGCGGATAGTTCATCCACAAGAGCCCGATCGCTGTGGTACTTGGTTTGCGCCTGGTCCAGGTTCTCCTTGGAAATGGTCCGGTCGGCGAAGAGCTTGCGCCGGCGTTCGTACTCGAGTTCGGAGAGCCGCAGGCTCGCCCGAGCCTGTTCCATCTTCGCCTTGATGGCGTCGATCTCGGTGGGCCGCATACCCTTGCGAAGATCTTCGAGGCGCTTTTTTGACTGTTGCAGGCGCTGTTCAGCCTCGTTCCTCTGGGCGATTTCCGGCTCCCTTTCCAACTCGAACAAAACAGTTCCGGCCGCTACATTTTCCCCCCGCCTCACGAACAGATTTGTGAGTTCACCGGGCTGAGGTGAAGACACATATGTGTATTCCGCTTCCACATAGCCCTGAAATAGATCGCGAGAAGGGGTTTCACAGCCGTTTGCAGTCAGTGCCAGAACCAGCAACAACCCTACCGCAGCCCTGCCAAATCGAAGAAAACCGTCGTTATCCATTGCAGCTCCGGAAAGAACAGGCACGCGCATGAATTCCGCACGCACGCCTGAGCGAAATTGGGAAAGACCATCAACGAGTCCAAGGCCCTTGACTATGATCGTTGCACTACGATACGCCTCCGGGACAGAGTTGCTAGATCGATCATACACTCTTTTTAGTCAATAAGAGCCTTCCTTTTGAGTTGGGAAAAAGAGAATTTCCACACGTGAAATTAGAAAGAACCGGTTTGGCTTTCCATTTTGCATCACATATCAGAAGCTTATCATTAATTCAATTCATCCATGGAGCCTTTCGCAAGCTCAGGGTTTACTTTCCAAGGAATGACCGATACAACAGCGGTTGACAGATTCTTTGCCTATCCATTATTAGATGTACTGGAGTCCGCTCCGGGCATCATGGTTCCTTGGGCGGCATGCTCCGTCAAGATTCAGCGTCCCCTCTTCTACTCTGGGAGAACCGTCCCGTGAAGCTTCCAACATTTGCCTACCATCGATCGAACCGCCTGGAAGACACATTGAACGCACTCCATCAATGGGGACCCGAAGCCAAGATCCTGGCAGGCGGCACCGATCTGATCGTGAGCCTGAAACAACGCCTGCTTGCACCAAAAATCCTCGTCAGCCTTCGCGACCTGGATGAACTAAGATCTATCCGGGAAGATCCCGGAGAACTCGTCATCGGCGCCACTACCACGTTGCAGGACCTCATCGATTCCGAGCGTGTCGCCCTCTCGTTGCCGGCCCTGCGTCAAGCCGCCCGGTCCGTGGGAAGCCGGTCGATTCAGCACCTACGCGGCACCGTCGGAGGAAACCTCTGCCAACAGACCCGGTGCATGTATTACAACCAGTCCGAATTCTGGCGTTCGGCCCGGAATCCCTGCTATAAACTGGGAGGGCAGACCTGCTTCGCCGAGGAAAAAGGACAGAAATGCCGCTCCGTATGCCAGTCCGACCTGGCTCCGGCCCTGCTTGTGTACTCCGCCATGCTGAAGATCGTGGGTAAAAACTCCGAACGCCTTCTGCCGCTGAATTCATTCTATACGGGTGAAGGGGAACGGCCGTTCGATCTGGCTCCTCACGAGCTTCTTTCCGAAATCCGCCTTTCCGTTCCACCGCCTCACAGCGGAGCCAACTATCAAAAGCTCCGTTTTCGCAGCTCCATCGATTACCCCATCGCGAGCGCCGCCTGCGCACTTTCTCTGCGGAACGAAAAATTGGACACCTTCCGTCTGGCTGTGGGAGCCCTGTCCGCTGCGCCTCTGATGATCCGGGATGCTTCCACCCTCCTCCAGGGAAAAGCTCCCAACGAACAGCGCTTCCAGGAGGCGGCCCGCATGGCTGAAGCCCAGGCCAAACCGCATCCCGTGGACAATGTGGGTTCCACCGCGGCCTACCGCCAGAACATGGTTCGCGTCCTGGCCCTGCGCGCCATGACCGAAGCCCTGAAAACCGCCCAAGGCGCGTAACCTCCGAAAGGTCCTCCATGGATAAAGTGAAGATCCATCTGAACGTGAACGGCGACGACATGCACTTCGATGTCGAGCCCAACCGGACTCTCCTCGAACTGCTTCGGGACCTTGCAGGTCTTACCGGAAGCAAGGAGGGCTGCGGCCTGGGGGTGTGCGGGTCCTGCACCGTGCTCATGGACGGCCGGCCCGTCCGGTCATGCCTGACCCTGGCCATGGAGGCCGGAGGCTCCCGGATCACCACCGTGGAAGGTCTGGCCGACGGAGACCATCTGGACCCCCTCCAGCAGGCTTTTATCGAACACGGCGCTGTGCAGTGCGGCTTCTGCACCCCCGGAATGCTGATGAGCGGAAAAGCTCTGCGGAACGAAAATCCGGACCCAAGCGAAACCGAAATCCGCGAGGCCCTGTCCGGCAACACCTGTCGCTGCACCGGATACGCCAAAACCGTCGAAGCCGTAGCCGCAGCCGCTAAGAAGAGGCATGATGTCTGAGGTATTGTAGGTGAGCGTCCGGGGAAACCTTTTGCAAAAGGTTTCCCCGGACCCCTTCCAAAAACTTTCAAGCGGGTTGCGCCGCTTCGCGTTGCAACCGGTTTTCCCTAAAGGGCTCTCGGATCGCGAAGGAACAAGAGCGTGTGGTGGCTCGGCCAGGGAAACAAGATGTAATCCTAAGTTGAGTAAGTTCGTCCAGCGGCGTCCGTACGATGCCCGGGAAATGTGTTCCCGACAAGTAAGCCGCTCCGCCAGAGGCGGTGAGGCTATGTTCAGGAAGTTTGAAGGGAGTCTGAGGGAAACTTTTCAAAGTTTCCCTCAGTGGGTTTCCTTCAGCAGATCAAAACAGGATCGAATATGTCCAAATACCATATCATCGGCACGTCCGCCCAAAGGATCGATACACTGTCCAAAGTTACCGGGAGCGCCCTCTTTTCGGCTGACCTGTCCTTTCCGCGGATGCTGGTGGGCAAGATCCTTCGGAGCCCGCATCCGCACGCGCGCATCCTCGATATCGACACCTCGAAGGCCCGATCCCTGCCCGGCGTAAAAGCCGTCGTCATCGGCAAGGACACGCCCGGCGAAAAATGGGGCGTGTTTCCCTATACACGGGATCAGCAGATGCTCCAATGTGAAAAGGTTCGTTACGTTGGAGACGAAGTGGCGGGCGTCGCGGCTGTGGATGAGGACACCGCCGTCGAAGCGTTGACTCTTATACGGGTCGAGTACGAACCGCTTCCCGCGGTGTTCGATCCTGAAGCGGCCATGGCCGACGACGCCCCCCTCATCCACGAGGACCATCCCGGAAACATCAACATTCACGTGCCCATCGAGGTCGGGAACGTGGAAGCGGGTTTCGCGGAGTCGGCCCTCGTGGTCGAAGATACGTTCCGGGCAGCGGAAGACTCGTATTTCATGGCCGAACCGTACGCCGTCACGGCTCGTTTCGATCCCTCGGGCAATCTCGAGATCTGGTGTCCCAACGCAGGCCCTCACATGAAGTCCAAACCGCTGGCCAACGCCCTCAGGCTTCCTCTGAATAAGGTCAAAGTGCGCAAAATCGCCATTGGAGGCGCTTTTGGAGGTCGATCGGAAGTGTGTCCCGCGGATTTCATCGCCGCCTTTTTGTCCATGAAATCCAAGCGACCGGTCAAAATCGTGTACACCCGGGAAGAGAATTCGATGGCCACGCGGCAGGGGCACGCGTCGATCGCGCACATCAAGACCGGAGTGAACCAAAAGGGCGAAGTCCAGGCCCGTGAAATGACCACCTACCTGGACGGCGGGGCTTACAGCAGCACGGGCCCAATAGCGGTTTCCGTACCCTTCCTGTGCATGGAACAGGCGTACCGGGTTCCCAACGTACGCTTTAACGGCTACCGGATTTACACCAATAAACCCGTTCGAGGCATGATTCGCATTCACGGCCGCGCCTTTTCCTGCGGAGTGGATCAGCAACTGGATCGCATGGGCCGGGAACTCGGTATCGATCCG
This sequence comes from Deltaproteobacteria bacterium, assembly GCA_016208165.1. NCBI lineage: Bacteria > Pseudomonadati > Myxococcota > Myxococcia > Deltaproteobacteria bacterium. Next base: position 1,266 of record JACQYL010000063.1, on the reverse strand, counting down.
GTGGAGATGCGGCTCAGGAACGCCCGAGTCGCCGGAGAAACCACCCCCACCGGGTCCAAGGTTTTTTCCTGCGGATTAAAAGAGTGCATCGAGAAAGCCGCGGAAAAAATCGGCTGGAAGGACGCTTTCGGCAAGCTTCCCCCGAATCATGGCATAGGCATCGGCGTCAATTCCGTACAGACGGGCTTCCCTCTGGGCATTCGCGGAGGCTCCCAGGCGGTCGTCAAGTTCAACGAGGACGGCGGTGCGACCCTGATCTCGGGAGTGGTGGACAATGGGCAGGGCAACGACACCATGCTCGTCCAAATCGCGTCCGAAGAACTGGGCATCCCCAGGACCGCCGGGTCTTTGTAGAAGGAAGTCCGGACAAGGGGATCCCCATCCATAAACTGGTCCGGCTCAGCCTGCTGCAGGGCAAACCCGTACTTGGCCGGGGCGCTTTCGCCCCCAAAATTGATAATCGAAGGGAATGGGTGTCCAATCCCAGGGGACAATTGAGCCAGGCCTTCTCGTTCGGAGCCACCATGGCGCTGGTCAAAGTGGACCCGGAAACCGGGCAGGTGACTCCTCTCAAGGTGGTGGCCGCCCAGGACTGCGGCTTCGCCCTGAATCCCCGACAGGTCGAGATTCAGTTCGAAAGCGGCGTTGCTATGGGCGGCCAGGGAGGCATGCTCACCGAAGAATGCATCTGGTCCGGCGGAAACCTGTTGAATCCCGATCAGTTGGAGTACAAGGTGCCTCTGGCCGCAGACATGCCTCCCATCGAGAACGTCATTGTGCAGTCCATGGATCCGGGAGGGCCCTACGGCGCCAAAGAGGCGGGAATGAGCATCGCCATGAGCGCGGCCCAGGCCTACATGAGCGCCATCTGTAACGCCACCGGCGTATGGTACAAAACCTTTCCGCTGACCCCCGAGCGCATCGTTGCGGGTTTGGAAGAACGACTCAGGCGAAAAAAATGGTTTCTTTAAAGATGAACGGGGGGAACTTTTGAAAAAGTTCTCCCCCGTACCCCATAAGCGCTAACTTAAGAACTGTTTACTATGTTACTTTGCTTTTGCAGTTGCACTTGCTGTAGCAGTCGTTTTCTGGGCGATTCTCTTAAATAAATCGATATCTTGCTCCAGCCGGTGATGGATTCACCCAAGCTTAGTTTTGGGTTCACGGCTTGCGTTAGGAGGTATAGCATAAACACGGTCTCTCTCCAAAGAGATCGATTCCTGTGGCGTTTCTTGGAGTGGGTATCCCCAGGGGAAAAAAGACTCG
>JACQYL010000062.1 GCA_016208165.1 Deltaproteobacteria bacterium | reverse complement strand
ATCGATGACTTCGCACAGGAACATGATCAGCCTCCCGAAGTTCAAGACGCACCTTTTTGCTCGAATGACCGGCGCCGTAAAAAATTTGTATGGGGTCGTGCACGGCCTTACCAAGGTGGCGTATCACTCGAAATTCAAGGACCCTGAAGATTTCACGGGCCTCCTGCTGGACCTGCTGGATCTCGTACGGCCCAAGCTGACCATCGTGGACGCGGTTGTGGGCATGGAGGGCGATGGTCCCACCTGGGGCCGGCCGCGGTTCGTAGGGTACATCCTCGCGAGTGCGGATCCTCTGGCTGTGGACTATGTCATGAGTCGGATGATGGGATTTCCTGAAGAGGAACCGCCTCTGTTTCAGATCGTCGCCCCTCCGGAGGTCGAAGTTGTCGGTGTGCCGCTGGAGATGGCCGTTCAGAGGGGTTTTCGCCTGCCCCAACCCAACACCATGAGGGACGGCCTCGAAGGGCTCCAATGGCTGCCGCATCGCCTCAAGGAAGCCTTTTGTCGCGAATTGCTCCCGCGCCCCGGCATCGATCGCAGGCTTTGTATAGGCTGCGCCTTATGTTTGAAATCTTGTCCCCGGCAGGCCATCCGGATGACCAGGGCGGGCGCGTCCGTGGACCACAACCAGTGTATTCGATGCTGGTGTTGTAACGAAGTCTGCCCGAGCGACGCCGTCAGGCCCGAGAGATCCCTGGTGGGAAGGATGTTGGCCGGCTTCCGATAGTCCGTGGGCTTCGACCTGTTCGAGAAACGGTTTTACGTCCCACTATCCAGAATCGTCCTGACCTTAAGCATCAAATCGCTGATTCTATAGGGTTTCCCGATGAAATCCGAAGCCCCCGACCCCATGACCTCTTTGATCTGTGCGTCGGACGTATAGCCGCTGGCCACCAGCACCCGGGCGTCCGGATTCAGTTTCAGAAGTCCATCGAGAGCTTTGCGCCCGCCGATGCCCGGCATTCCGAGATCGAGCACCACCAGATCGATCTCCACGCGCTTTTCCTCATAGAGCCGGAGAGCCTCTTCGCCGCTTGACGCCGGCACTACTTCGTATCCGCAGCTCTTGAGGGATTCCCCAGCTATATTCAATATGGCTTCATCATCGTCCACAACCAGAACGGTCTCATGACCTGCGGGTATGCTCTTCTCCTGCGTGATCGCTTTCGGGACCACAAGGCCTTCGCCTTCCAAGGCGGGTATGTAAACGAGGAACCGGGCGCCTTTGCCCAATTCGCTCGAGCAGGTGATGTATCCTCCGTGGGCCTTGACAATGCCGTAGACCGTTGCAAGGCCCAGTCCCGTTCCTTTTCCTACCCCCTTTGTCGTGAAAAAGGGTTCGAAAATTCGGGAAGAAATATCCTGGGACATACCCGAACCCGTGTCCGAAAACTCCAAAACCACGTATTCACCCGGATCGAACTGGTGTGCATGGTCCGGCGTGTCCATACCGATCCATTGGTTGCTGGTCCGTATCCGTATTGTTCCACCCTCGGGCATGGCGTCCCGCGCATTGGTGCCCAGGTTCATCAGTATCTGCTCCAGCTGAACGGCGTTACCTTTGACAGGTCTCAAATCATCGCTCAGTCCGGTCTCGATCGTGATCATCTGGGGGATCGTGCGTTCCAGTATGCGAAGGCCGTCTTTGATGACCATATTCAGATCCACCGGCTCCATCCTGCGTGCTTCTTTGTGACTGAACACCAAAAGCCGCCGTACCAGTTCTTCGCCTCTCTCCACGGCCTGCTCGATGCCCTCGATGTTCGACAGAGCGGTCCGGTCGAGCGATTTCTTCTGTAGCAGGAACTCCGTATACCCTGAAATCACCTGTAACAGGTTGTTGAAGTCATGTGCGATTCCGCCGGCCAGTGTCCCAACGGCCTCCATCTTTTGAGCCTGCGATAGCTTTTCCTCGAGGAGTCTCAGCTCACGTTGCGCTGCGATCCGATCCGTTATATCCCGCCCAATGCCGGTAACATAGGGCGTTTTGCCGGAAGCTTGAATCAATACATTATTGTATTCTATGTAATGGTGTTCCCCTTCAAAAAAATCTTTTCGGTATTCTTGAGGTATCAGGTTGTATATCTGCTTACCGACAAGATCATTAATGTCGTATCCAAAAATTTCAGCCATCGCAGGATTTGACTTGATTATTTTGCCATCCATATCATGGATACAGATCATATCATGGACACTGTCGTACAACGTTCTATATCTTTCTTCCGATTCTTTGAGGCGGTCCTCGCTAAGTTTACGCTTCGTTATGTCATGAAGAGTTATCATGGCCTTCGGAGTATCCGAATTCGATTGTATGGAAGCCACGTTGGATTCAATCCAAAAGGTCTTTCCGTTTCGATTGGTGAGCATATATTCGGCGGGTTCATCCACGGTTTCACCCTGTATTAACCTTTGCATTCTATCCACAAATCGCCGTCTGGAGTCACCTTCCAGGAATTCCAGAGGGTTCATCCGCATCAGCTCTTCCTGCGAGTAGCCGGAATACCGGGATAGAACGTCATTCACCGTGAGGAGCTTGCCTGTGCTCAGGTCGATCTCGACAATCCCCGCCGGTGCAAATTGGACGAGCTGCCTGTATTTTTTCTCACTTTCGGCCAAGGCCTGCTGAGCCAGCTTCCGTTCTTGCGCCTCCTTCTCCAACTCTTCCGAGGTCCGTATTTCTGAAATGAGACTCGCTTCAAGACCTTTTACCAATACCGCGATGGACAGGGAGGCAGCGCCCGACAAAAAGAGAAAATTACCGCTCGTAACGATCCATTTCGATACGGTGATTCCCAGCTGGGACACCCATGGAAAATAACTTTTGTCGATCAGCCAACCGATGGTCACAACGGCCCATGCGTTGACGCCGAGACCGACCAGCGATGCTCTCAAGCCCAACAATACTCCGGCGAACACGGAAAACCCGAACAGATAGATGAGGCCGGATGTTACGGGGCCGCGATAGTTCAGAATGATCAGTCCGAGCACCAACAGCATGAACAGCGTTGCTCCCGCTCGAATCTCGAATCGAATCCGCCGGAAGACGATCAAGGCCACGGCTACGCCATAGAAGAGCGCGTCCGCGAGTGCTATGCCCCAGGATCTCTCTTCAAACGCCAATTTCATGCCCTGAATGAACGGGAAAAAGGCGAAAAGCACACCCGAACAGAGGGTAACGAGAAGTATCCGTTCCCTCCAGAATCGCAAATCGTCGCCTTTCTCGATAGCGACGGGAAAAGCCCGGAAAAGGATACTCAGCATCGAGTTGAACGTTCCGCCGCTTTCTTTGTCTTTCAGCTTCGATCTTTTCCGATCACACTCCAATGAGTTCTCCCTAAGTTCGTCGAAAACAGCATCATGTTGGGGAATCGATTCATTCGGCCGGTCGTTTTTCCGGCCGTACGTTGTCGTCTACAGATTTGTCTCGATCGCAAAATCTGAATCAAACAGCATCTCGATGAAACCGAGGCGTTTCCGCCTTCAGCCTTATAGAGAAACCATCGGGAAAAACGTCGAGAACCTTTAGGAGCAATCCGGAATTGGGTGTGACGTCCACTCCATAGTGCGGAGGCAAAACGTCTCGCGTCCGGCGTGCGCTCGGAAATTCATGTAACCGGAGCGGTGGTAACCGATGTTGGGTGGGGCAGCGCTTTGAAGCCCTGTATGGTCGGACCTTGCGGGGAATACGACGTTCCGGTTATTCCATAGGAAGCGACCCCATCCGTTCCGATTCCCCGGACACGGATGGGCCCCCTGCTTCTCCTGTCTCATCGTTCTGCAGTGTCATCCGCGATTGAATGCAAGGATGTCGCCGGCGCGATACGGATCCCCGTATCGAGACCGCTGACCTCGGTCCGACCGGGGATTCCTGGAACTGAGTGTGTTGAGATTCGGAGACACGTGACGAAGGACGCATCGCCGGATTATTCCTTTTGGGTCATAAACCCAATGGATGCCAACACCACCACGAAGAGACCGAAAAGAAAATAAAAGGAACTGAAATAACTGATCTGTTCTAGGCTCTCTCCGAATATCCGGTCCCGATTGAGCATGTAGCCCCAGTACAACGTGAATACATAGTTCACCAGGAGGGCGAGTTTCATTCTCCCGAAAAGCAGGGACAGCGTACTCAGGGCCAAAAGCATCACGATCTGAAACACAGGGATCGACACCTCTGTGCTCTTGAGGAAAAGTAGTATGTCCATGAAGTTCCCTTTCGAAAAAACATGGATGGCGGACCCCTTACAGGGCTCTTAAATCGGAACGGTTTTCTCTGTCCGGCATTCTCTTCAAACTCACACAAGCAATAAACATGCCTGAGTACGACTAAGTTGGATTGGCCCGGCCGCAATAAACCGAACGGTGTCGGTTCCTTCAACATCCCGTTTTGTTATTCATATCGGTCCGATCAAGGGAGTACTCCGTTTCTCATGAGCGAAGCGGAATCACCGCCCACCGGCCTTCCAGTATTGCTTGTTGTTCTCGACGGCTTTTTTGAGGATACCGAACGAAGACGGACACTATCGGGGTTAGGTACATTTTGGATCAGCTAAGTTCGGTTTTGTTCTTCGCTGTCCAAAGGCTTGGACGAGTTTCAAGAACAGGGTCATCCCAATCGGCCCTGGCCTTTCAAAGACACGGATTGGAAGAACTTCCGAGCGTGGCTGGATCACGCCTGGGAACGCCGAGCCCCGGCTCGGCCAATTCGGAACTTCCAAGCATGGCTGGGTCACACATTCGAATGGAACCAATCGAAGGTATAGGGCTGTTACGTGAGGCGAAAAAAACGGATGACCGAAAGGGTAAAACGGGAATACTTGTACATGCTAATGTGTAAACAAAATGTGTCTATAATGATTGATTATAGAATATATAACTTATTATAAACATTTAATAATTATCCATTGCCTACTCAAGTCGTCACAAAAAACTATTGACAACGACCCGGACTTATGAAAGTAGATTTTTTCACAAAACTTAAAATGCACTCGGACAAAGGAATAAAACACCTATGAGTTTCCACAAGCGACTATCTTCAGGCGAATTTGTAGTACTTGCCGAAATGGATACGCCCAAAGGCGTGGACATCTCCGAGTTTGTCATCAACGCCCGCAGGCTGAAGGGACGAGTTGACGCCGTTACAATTCCTGACATGGGAAACGGCGTAATGAGAATGACCGCTTTAGGGGGCGGCGTCTTGATGCAACAGCAAGGAATGGAAGCCATCATACACGTCTGCTGCCGCGATCGGAATCAAATCGCCCTTCAAGGGGAACTGCTTTCGGCGTACGCACTCGGCATACAAAATCTCATCGTGGACCGCGGTGAAGACTTGACATTGGGAGATCATATCGACGCGAAACCGGTCAAGGACCTCGATGAACTAGGGCTTCTCGGCGCCATGCAGGCCCTGCAGAAAGGCGCCGATCTATCCGGCATTGTTCTCAACGGCAAACCGAGTTTTATCGTCGGCTGCACCATCGCGCCGTTCGGGGACGAGAAAGCCTTGGACACCGAACTCGAGATAGCTCGAAAAAAGGTGGAAAAGGGAGCGTGCTTTTTCATCTCTCCGCCCGTTTTCGATCCGGAGCAGTTCCTCTTCCTCAAAGAGCGAGCGCGTGACCTTAACGTACCGATCATTCCCACGGTGATCTTACTGAAATCCGTCGGTATGGCCCGATACATGACCGCGAATCTCCCCGGAGTAAAGATCGCGGAAAATACCATCAACCGGATCCGGCGGGCTTCCGACCGTATACTGGAGTGTTTCCGCATTGCCGGAGAGACAATCTCGGCTCTGAGAGAATCCGCTCAGGGAGTGAAAATTGTAACCCTGGGCTGGGAACATCGGATCCCCGGCATATTGGATAGCGCGGGTCTGTAATCCCGGCCATAAGACAAACGAACCTGATGAGAAATGGCTCATCCAGCGAAAGCGGGGGCGCAAGCCTCCAGTTTTCGGATAGACAAAGTTGAATGTACGGCTCGTGTGCGCCGGGCCCCGAATGGCGTGGTCCTGGATGGAACAGAGCCTGGGATCGCGTTGACATACCATACGCCCGGTTTTCGCACACAGGAAGCCGCCGAATCCCGGTCTACTTTAGAAAGAGCAGAGAGCAAAGATGGCAGACTTTGAAATTTCCCGATTTGGCAACAGAGTGCTGATTGTAGGCGGAGGCGTCGGCGGCATGAAGGCCGCCATGGACCTTGCCGAGGCAGGGAAAGACGTGTTGATGATCGATAAGGCGCCTGCAATCGGTGGACTTGTGACTCAGCTGGATCGCACGTTTCCAACCAACAATTGCGATATGTGCACCCTCTCCTCTCATCTGGCCGGAAGCGGCCGCCAACGGCGCTTGGAGGTGCTGGGTCTGACCCAACTTAACGAACTTACAGGCGAAACGGGGGGGTTCACGGCAACCTTGAAGACAAACCCCCGGCACATCGACCTGGACAAATGCACGGCCTGTGGGGATTGTTTCAAGCAGTTTCCGGAGTGCGTTCGGTTCACCCCCGGCTTTGACTTCCGCGCCCCCACCTGTATGCGATATCCCCAAGCCACGCCATTCGCATATTCCATCGACATGGATAAATGTGAGGATATTCAGGCCCTGGTGGACGTGTGCAAGGCGGGCGCCATTCTGCCGGGCGAACAACCCGTGTTCCGCGAATTGGGAGTGGGGGCCGTCATTTTAGCTCCCGGGGCCTCTTTGTGCGATCCGAAAACAGTCGAGATGTATCAGCACGGAATTCTGCCTAATGTGGTCACGGGACTGGAGTACGAGCGGATCATGTCCGCTTCCGGACCCACCAAAGGGGAACTCGTTCGGCCCTCGGACAGCAGAATTCCTCGCAAGATAGCCTGGATACAGTGCGCGGGCTCCAGAAACGTCAATCAAGGGGATGTTTCATACTGTTCCAGCGTGTGTTGCATGTATGCGTTGAAAGAAGCCATGGTCACAAAGGAACGGTTCCACGACGAAATCGAAACAGTCATGTTTTACATGGACATGCGGACATTCGGTAAAGACTACGAACTTTACTATCAGCGAGCCAAGAAAGATCTGGGCGTCCGGTTTGTCCGCTCCAGGCCGCACTCGGTCGAACACGCGTCGGGAACGGACGACCTCTTGATCCGCTACGTGCTCGAGGGCGACAGCTCGCCGAGGAGCGAAGTGTTCGATATGGTAATTCTTTCAACGGGATTTCGCATTCCATCCGATCTCTCCGCGCTGGGAGAGAAGCTCGGGATTGAACTTAACGAACACAACTTCGTCAAAACCGGTAGCTTCGAGCCTGTAGCCACATCCCGGCCGGGCGTTTACGTATGCGGACTTTTCGAGAGCCCGAAAGACATTCCGGAAACCCTGACACAGGCCAGTGCGGCCGCATGCGTGTCGTCAAAAGGCCTGGTCGGCCGGGAACTCCTGTTCGAGGTCGAGGAAGAGTATCCTCCCGAGCGAGACGTGTCGGGGGAGGAGCCTCGAATCGGGGTGTTCGTCTTTGACTGCGGCCACGATATCGGAGACNNGACGTCATCGATCTGGATGATCTTGTTTCTTATGCCCGGCACTTGCCTCATGTGGTCCTGTCCGAAATGACGGGATATGGCTGCAGCCGGGAAGCGCTCGAACACATACAAGACACCATCCGGGAAAAGGAACTGAATCGCATCGTGATTGGAGGGTTCTCCCCGCGAACACACGAGGTCCTTTTTCAGGACACGCTACGTAAAGCGGGGTTGAACAAATACCTGCTGGAAATGGCGAACATTCGGGACCAGGCGGCCTGGGTGCATTCGGATCAGCCCGTAAAGGCCACGGCCAAGGCCAAGGATCTGCTCCGCATGGCGGTTGCCGGCGTCGGCCTCGCTCACCCGCTCACCGACCATTATATGACCGTTAATAAGGACGTTCTTGTAGTGGGCGGCGGCGTGACGGGAATGAATTCGGCCTTAAGCCTTGCCGATGAAGGATACCGAGTCTTCCTGGTGGAGAAAGAATCGGAACTGGGCGGATTGGCCAAGGATATACGCAAGACCATCGAAGGCGAAGACGTTCGAGCTTACATGGAAGACCTGATCGAGCGCGTCAAAGGACATGAGCGCATTCAAACGCTCACGGGCGCGATTGTCGTGGATCACACGGGCATGCCGGGACTGTTCAAAACCGGACTTCAGATCGGTCCTCAGATGTATTACCGGCAGATCCAGCACGGGGTCACCATTCTCGCCACCGGCGCGCTCGCTCATCGGCCCAAACAGTACCTTCTGGATGAACATAAGGCCGTGGTCACTCAGAAAGACCTGGATGTCCTCCTGGAGGAGCAGCCCGACACGGTCAAGGGCTGGGAGCGGGTGGTCATGATTCAGTGCGTGGGCTCCCGGGTGCCCGAGAATCCAAACTGTTCCCGAATCTGTTGTCTGACGGCGGTGAAGAACGCCCTCCGCATCAAACAATCCGATCCCGACATCCAGGTGGTTATCCTGTATCGCGACATGAGGACCTACGGTCTATATGAGGATTATTACAGGGAAGCGAGAAGACAGGGCGTCATTTTCGCCCGATACGGCCTGGAGGGTCTCCCCGAGGTCCGGGCGAACGAAAGCCGGCTCGCCGTTACGTTCACCGATCCGATTCTGGATCGATTGATCCAAGTGGATGCGGATTGCCTCGCACTGAGCACGGGGTTTGTTGCCGATGACGAGTCCACGGAGGATCTGGCCGCTATTTTTCGACTGCCCCGGACTGGAGACGGGTACTTCCTTGAAGACCATGTCAAGCTGAGACCGGTGGACCTGCCCGCACCCGGATTTTTCGTCGCAGGTACCGCCCACGGCCCCAAATCCATTCGCGACAGCATCACGCAAGCCCAAGCCGCGGCAGGTAGGGCCCAGACGCTTCTCGCCATGGAGAAAGTGGAATTGGGAGCCGCGATTGCCAGAGTGGACAGCGAGAAGTGCGCCGCCTGTTTGATCTGTGTGCGGGCCTGTCCTTTCGATGTTCCTTTTATCAATGCGGACGGCCATTCCGAAATCGATCCGGCCAAGTGTCACGGGTGCGGCGTATGCGCGGCCGAATGTCCGGCAAAAGCCATCCAGCTTATGCAGTTCGAAGACGATCGAATCACGGCCGAGCTAGACGGCCTGTTGGAAGGAATCATGTAATGGAACACTTCGAACCGGTTATTGTAGCGTTTTGTTGCCATTATTGCGCATACACAGCCGCGGATATGGCGGGAACCATGAGAATGACCTACCCCCCGAATGTAAAAATCGTTCGCGTCCCATGTACGGGGAAAGTCGACACGCTCCATATCCTTCGATCGCTGCAGAAAGGGGCGGACGGCGTCCTCGTAGAAGGCTGTCTAGAAGGTGACTGCCATTTCAAAGTCGGCAATATCCGGGCGGCTCAACGTGTGAAGCAGGCGCAAAAGATGGTGGACGAGATCGGCATCGGTGGGGAACGAATCGAAATGACCACAATGTCTGCGGGGATGGGCGGTCGATTTGCTCACACCGTGAAGGAATTTACAGAAAAGGTCCGTGCCATGGGCCCAAATCCCATCAAGAAATTCGTAGAAAAGAACATTCGGGCGGCTGCGGGTTCGTAGCACACATCTTATCAGGGAGTACAATAGTATGATTACAGCCGAGTCAAAACCCATTGACGAAATCATCGAATATATACGGCCGTACCGGCGGATCATCCTGGCGGGATGCAACGAGTGCGTCACTGTTTGCGCTGCCGGAGGCCGCAAGGAAGTGGGCATTCTCTCTTCTGTTCTCCAAATGGCGCGCATGAAAAGCGGGGAGCCCCTCGACGTCACGGAAATCACGTTGGAAAGACAATGCGATCCCGAATACGTGGAAGAATTGGCTCCCATTATCGATCGGGCGGAAGCCGTGGTTTCCATGGCCTGCGGCTGCGGAGTGCAGGAAGTGGCCCGGCGGTTTAAGAACCTGCCGGTGTTTCCCGCGGTCAACACCAAGTTCATGGGCGCCTCGGAGCGCCAGGGCGTTTGGGCCGAGCGCTGTCAAGGGTGCGGGGAATGCGTCCTTGCAGTCACCGGAGGCATATGCCCCATTGCCCGGTGTTCCAAACGTCTGCTCAACGGCCCCTGTGGCGGATCCACCCACGGCAAATGCGAAATCAATCCAGATACGGACTGCGCGTGGCAGTTGATTTGGGACCGTTTGAATGCATTAGGACTCCAAGATCGGTACGAAGACATTATGGAAGCAAAAGACTGGCGCACGAGCCGGGACGGCGGCCCTCGCAAGATCATTAAAGAGGATTTGGCGTGATGAAAACAGATAGCATTTTGGAAAAAGTATTGGCAACGGGACAGCTTGCGGTAACGTCTGAATGCGGACCTCCCCGCGGCGCCGTACCGGAAAAAATCCAACGGAAAGCAGAGATACTGCGGGGCTATGTGGACGCGGTGAACGTTACCGACAACCAGACGGCCGTTGTCCGAATGTCCAGCTTGAGCGCCTGCATCCTGCTCAAGCAACTGGGGCTGAACCCGATACTCCAGATGGTCACTCGGGACCGTAACCGATTGGCCATGCAGTCGGATATCCTTGGCGCATACGCCCATTCAATCAATACGATGCTCTGCCTGTCGGGCGATCATCCCTGTTTTGGGGATCATCCCTCCGCAGCGAACGTCTACGACCTGGATTCCATTCAGCTCATTCAAACCGTGCGAAAAATGCGGGATCAAGGAAAATTCCAGGGCGGAGACGACATCGAGAACCCTCCCAAAATGTTCATCGGGGCTGCAGCCAACCCGTTCGCGGACCCGTTCGAACTCCGGGTGGCCCGCCTCGCCAAGAAAGTGAAAGCAGGCGCTGATTTCATTCAGACTCAATGCATTTACAATCTGGACAAATTCGAGCGGTGGATGCAAGGTGTTCGGGATCGCGGCTTACACGAGAAAGTGGCTATCCTGGCCGGGGTCACTCCAATGAAATCGGCGGGCATGGCGAAATACATGAAAAACAGAGTGCCGGGCATGGACGTCCCCGACGATGTCGTGAAGCGGCTGTCAGGCGTGCCGAAGGAAAAACAGCCGGAAGAAGGGATTACCATGTGCGTCGAGACCATACAACGTCTCAAGGAAATGGAGGGTGTCCGGGGATTCCACATCATGGCCATCGAATGGGAAGAAAAGGTGCCCGAAATCGTGGAGCGGGCAGGACTTTTGCCCAGGCCGAAAGTCTAACTCGGGGCGAATCCCGGACTACATAGTTTTTCATCGGTTTCGCGCCGGTTACAGGGAGGACACATAATGATAAGTAAACCGCTCGTGCTGGTCGTGGATGACGATCCGGATCTTGTGGAAGCCGTATCCATGAAATTGGAGAGCCAGAGCTACCGTGTTAAGAAGGCGTACGACGGCGTCGAGGCTTGGGACCGGATCAAGGAAGAGAAGCCCGCGCTGGTGATTCTGGACGTGATGATGCCCAGGAAGGACGGATATACGCTGTGCAATGAACTCAAGAACGATCCGGACTACGAAGACATCGCCGTGGTGCTGCTCACTGCCGTGGGATCGGCGGTCGAACTGACCCGTTACACCCACCAGGACGGCATGTCAACTCTGGCCGATGACTTCATTCCCAAGCCGATCGATCTCGAAAAGCTTATGGGTATTGTCAAAGAAAACCTTGCGTGAGCAGGCAAAGCGGCTTCGGACGACGCGCCTCCTCGGCTCGATCGAGAGGCGCTGTCGTGGAAATGGTGATCCACCGCCATGAGGCCCACTCATGCGAGCTCCCATGGAAATGAATCCAAACCAGTGGAATTCGCTTGACTTGCAGACTCGCCTCGCTGTCTCTTTGTTCTCCATCGACCTCTGAACTTCCGATCTCCCACTTGTACGGCCCTGGTTACCTCCTCCGGAGAACGAAGCAACCGAACGCGGCGTTTGCTCCCTGGTTTCTCCAAGACCTCGGTTGCGAGGGACCTCGGAAATTCCACAAACACGAAGGTGCGTGATGGCTGGAACGAACGACTGTGTTTCAAATCATTCCGACTGGAGGGTGCGGGTCTTTGATTCGCTCTCCCTGCCGACTCTCATTCTGGGCAAAGACAAAGTAATCGTTTATGCAAACGAGGTAGCGGTCAAGAAATTCGGTATGCCCGTGGGAGAATTGATGGGGAAAAGCTGTCATCAGGTGTTTTACAATTCCAAAGACCCGTGTTCGCCCAATATCTGCCCCTTGCCGAAGGTCCTGGAAGAAAAGAAAGGGCATTCGACGCTGAGAAGGATTCTCTCCGAAGAGAACGGAGAAATCTGGGAAGATCGCGTATTCTCTCCCATCCTCGACGATAATGGAGAAGTGATGTATGTCATGGAGAGCGTACGGGACGTAACCCGCCTGAAAGTGCTGGAGAAGGCGCTTAGAGAAACCAAGGAATTCCTGGAACGAGCCGTGGAAAGTTCAGCGTGCGCCATCGTGGCCGCAAGCCGCAACGGAAAGATATTGTTTATGAATCCCGCCGCTGAGAAACTCTTTGGATACAGCGTTGCCGAAATGGTGGATAAGGAATCCGTGGAAAACCTCTATCCGCCGGGGGTCGCCCGGGCCATCATGAAGAAGCTGCGGGACGAGACCTTGGGAGGCAAAGGGAAATTACCCAGCACGACGATTAAGATTCTAAATGCCAACAGTGAGGAAATACCCGCGGAAATCACGGCCTCCATCATGTACGAGGATGGGCAGGAAATCGCTACGATGGGCATCTTCAATGACCTTCGTGAAAAAATCGCTGTTGAACAGAAGCTGAAGCAAGCCCAGGAACAACTGGCGCAATCGGAAAAATTGGCGTCACTGGGCCAATTGGCCGCCGGAGTGGCCCATGAAATCAACAATCCTCTGGGTGGAATCCTTCTTTACGCGAACTCGATATTAGAGCAGATGACCGACGACAATCCATTCCGGGAAGACCTCGAGTACGTGATCGAAGACGCAAACCGATGCAAGGAGATTGTCAAGAGTCTCCTCGCGTACAGCCGGCAAACAAGCCCGATAAGGGAATTCATCCAATTCAATGACCTCTTGGAACAAAGTCTGATGCTTATTCGGGATCAGGCCATCTTCCGAAATATCCAAGTGATTCGAGAGCTTTCAGACGATATGATGCTTGTGCATGTGGACAAGAATCATCTTACTCAAGTGTGTATTAATCTGATCATGAATGCGATCGGCGCCATGAATGGAGAGGGAACATTGCTATTCAGGAGTTACCGGGACAAACCCGCCAAGAAAGCATATCTGGAAATAGAAGATACGGGATGCGGGATCCCCGAAGAGAATTTGTCCAAGATTTTTGATCCATTTTTCACCACAAAGGAGCCGGGAAAAGGGACGGGACTAGGACTCAGCACGGCATATGGAATCGTGCAGGAGAATGGAGGAAACATTTCCGTGAAACAGACGAGCCCGCATGGAACAACATTTCTTCTTGAGCTGCCCCTCTTCGTGCCGGCTGACAACTCGAGTTCGATACCGCTCGAACCGGCGGATTCTCCGGTAAAGGATGTGTAAACCATGGGGAATCGATCAGGGGCAAAGGCTGCCTTCACACCCAAAATCCTGGTGATGGATGACGAAAAACGGATCCGTGATGGTTGCCACAAGGTATTGACCTCGGAAGGCTTCGAGGTGGACCGGGCCGAAAACGGACGGATCGGGTTATCCATGATTGATCAGGAGCATTTCGATATCGTTTTGCTGGACCTGATGATGCCCGGCTTGGCCGGGCTTGAAGTCCTCGAACGGATTAAACTCCTCCATCCGGATACGGCGATCATCGTGATCACCGGGTATGCGACCGTTGAGAATTCCATCGAGGCCATGAAAAAGGGGGCGTTCGATTTCATTCCCAAGCCTTTTTCACCGGAGCAACTTCGCATCGTGGTCTCGAAGGCTTTGGAATTCACGCGGACCCTGCAGGACATCGCCACCGAAAAGTCTCGAATGCACGTGATGATCAACCAGCTCGCGGATGGCGTTATGGCCACGGACCCCGACAAAAGGGTCGTACTGGCCAATCCGGCCTTTCTCCGCCTATTGGGCTATACCGGGGAAAGGGTTGTCGGTCGCCCTGTGTCCGAATTCATCCGCAACGATGCTTTAGAGAATATGATGGATCGAGCCTTAACCAGCGCTCCGGACGAACGCATCGAACTGTGCGAAGAGATTCGTCTCGGCTCGAAAGAAGCGGACCAAGAGAAGATTCTTGATGCTCGATGCGCACCCTTTCGGGATCGGATGGGCAGGAACCTGGGCACGATTACTGTTCTCCATGACATCACGGCGATGAAAAAAATGGATCAGCTCAAATCCGATTTCGTGACCATGGTGTCTCATGAAATCCGCAGCCCCATGAATACCGTGCTCATGCAGCTCAATGTGGTGTTGGACGGGCTGGCGGGAGAGTTGACGGCAAAGCAGCGGGAAATCCTCACCAGAACTTCAGAGCGGGTCCTGGCGCTCGTGCATCTGGCTTCCGAGCTGCTGGATCTGGCAAAGATCGAATCAGGCCTCATTTCTCAAAAAAGAGAGGCCGTCTCTATTGATGCGCTGCTTAGAGATCAGGTGGCCTTCTACACACCCAAAGCGGAAAGGAAGCGCATAAGGCTCTCACTCCTTCCCGTCCCCAAGATACCTTCCATTCTTGCGAATAAGGAAAACATCGAAGAGGTGTTCTCCAACCTCATTACAAACGCGATCCATTACACGCCGGAGGGCGGAAGCATAACCGTATCCGCCGACGTCGAGAATGAGTATCTCCGGATCAGCGTCAGCGATACCGGTTTCGGCATCCCCCGCGAAGAACAGGATCGTATTTTTGATCGATTTTATCGTGTGAAGAATGAAAAGACCCGCTTTATAACCGGCACGGGCTTGGGATTGCCCATCGTAAAAAGCATTGTGGAGGCCCACAACGGCACGATCCGAGTCGACAGCGAGGTAGACAAGGGCTCGACGTTCCATGTGATTCTGCCGCTTCCCGCTTCATAGGTCGGGTAGGCCGTGACCTGCAAGACATCGTGGCCGGCGCCGGCCCGCTTCCTCATGGGCGCATAACCGATCATGCAGACCCTTCGATCGTTCTTACCGATATCTTTGCTCTACTTCGGCCCTCGCGCCTTTCGCCATTCCCAAGGCGGCTGGGGTTTGAGGTCGGCCCAGAGTCCACGTCGGGCCTTACGCGCCTCCTCTTCCATTTGTCCCAGGGTCTTGTCGTTGGAATAGGCGCGATACCACCAGGCGTATCCGGCTTTTAACAGGTCGTGGCTCAGATTCGCGCCGTCCGGTAGAATCACCTCCCCTACGACCCAGCCGTACCCATACTTGTCCTCGGATTTTGTCAGAACGACCACCGATTTTCCCAGCGCCCGCCGGGAAGTAAACTCTCGCGCATGCGGACCGTAGGACTGGTTGGGCTCGGGCGCGTCAACGCCTTCGAGTCGAATCCGAATTTCATCCTGCCCCCGCGCTACGACGATCATATCCCCTTCCGGAACGTCAACCACATTACCGGAGAAGTCTTTGGCATGGGTCAGGATCACGGAAGCGAGAATGCCGATAAGCACCAGCCCGGCTCCGATTATGGCCTTCACAAATCACCTCTCATTTCAAATACCCCTACGATCCGGGAGTTCTGCCCGGATTCATTGCACGGCCGCCGGGACGGATTACGCCTGGTCCGGTTCCTCCGCGGCGTATCGAATGTCCCCCATGCCGGCCGATATCCGACCGGGAATATTCATGAAATCTTGCGCCACCATTTGCTGATTCTAAGGATATCAGGATAATAGGCTACAAATGGCGCCGGATTTGAGAATACACGCTATAGAATGCGGAGCATTGAATCATTTCGCGAACGATTTCATGGATCGTTCAGACTAATAGTAGCATCCCATCACGGTGTCAAACCTCATCGGGCGGTGCTTGGCTGAAACCCACACCGGGCTCCGCGGATTCACCGGCGCCGGCCGTTCGATCCGAATCGATCCGGCAAGGAATGATGGGTTCGACCGGACCTCTTTCGCTCCCCGGCGCTTCCAATCCGAGCTGTCGCCGGCCTCCATGGGCATGGATATTGCTCTTTGAAATGGCCGTGCGTCTTGCAAGGTCTTCTTTCGGATGTCGGTTGGTCCGAAACCGCACATACGGCGCATCTTCAAGTCGTCATGTATTTAAGACCCGAAAGACGCCGGACGGCAAGTTGTACAAATTTTGTTTTGATTGCGCCGTTTTTTGTACGACTTTCCAAAGCAGCGCTCTCATAGAAATAGCGTCGGGAGGTAGAAGCCGTGTTTCGAAGGAAATTCTTCTGGATGATGACCGCATTTCTCGTGGCTCTTTGTTCGCTCCCTCTAGTGGCCCAAACCGGCGGGGAGGGCAAGCGAGTATCTTCAAACATGCAATCCGGCATTCTCGAAGAAGCTGAGACTGAACCAGGGATTCACAACCTGCAGTCCGTCACCAACGAAGCTCCCGCTGCCTCGGGGGTCCTGGGCGCCGGCGTGCGCCGTGTTTGGCCGGTGTACGGTGCGAAGTTCGGATTAAAAACGTTGCTTCAGGCCCAAATTGAAAACACCGGCAATCTCCCCTTGCCTCCGGACGCGGTGGTTTGTTTCTGGGTGAACGGTTTGAACCCTTCAGGCCCTTGCATGGTGGGCCACACGCCGGTTTTGAACTTATACCCCGAAAGCGCCCGATGGTACGCTTTTGTCTGGCCGACGCCCAACGCCGGCCCCGGAGACGGATATACGTACCAAGTCCAGGTTTGCGCCGGAGATACGGCCTTGTCTCCGCTGAGCGAACCTCAGGTGATTGAATTTGTGGGCCAGACCATCGGTACCCCTCAACCGATAAGTCCGTTTGACATCACGTTGAATGAAACGCCGACGTTCATGTGGAAGTCCGTGGACGGCGCTACGTGGTACGCTCTCAATGTGAACGTATACGGCCCTCGTGGAAGCACCATACAAAGATGGTATCGGAGTGAGGACATAACCCGCGGGAACTCTTGCATTGGCAGATTGACCGAGCCCCTTCCCAAAGGAGCCCACACCTGGTGGGTTCAGCCTTGGAATGTAGACGGTTACGGTCCCGGCAGCGAGAGGAAAAGCTTCAGCATAGGATAACCGGCTTCGTCCGACTTCGCGCAGGGTTCTTCGCCCTGGTCTATTCCCGGAAGCAGATCCGCCTCCGGAGTCCGAGGCGGGCTTCACTGCTTGGTGTCGCCGCCCTCCCGGTCCCGCCATACGTTCCTACGAGAGGACCCGCTCGTGGGAGAGGCTCGATCGCCGGCCCATGCCCGAAACGTTGTAGACCGACCCAGTCCCTCTACTGCCCGAACCCCAAATCCTTTCTCCTCGACACCGAATCGAGGGCTTGCACGACCCTTTCTTCCCGAGACGCCTTCGGATGAGTACCGGAATACCTCGAGCGAAACAACATCGTTCCATTCTTGACGCTCAATACTACTTCGACTTATTTCCAGCTTTTGCCGCCTGTTCCAACCATTCGAGGAGGTCTTGATCCGTTCCGGAATCGTCCTGCTCCGCCCCCCAGTTGAAGAACACCTTCCATTCACCGGACTCCCGGATCATGTTTAATGAGCGCTCGACTTTTTGGGTGGGAATATCCTTGCCTTTCATCTTTTCGAGCAACCACTTTTGGATTTGACGCTCGACATCCTCCCCGATGAACAACGAGGTCATGGCGGAAGTTACCAGATCGGAGGCCATGCGGACAAAATCCGGTACGGCCAGGTCCACATCTACCTGGGTGAAGTCCCCGGTGATTTTGACGTTCTTGATCTCATAGGACGCGAACCCGCTGATGAGCCCCAAGATCATCGCATGCTTACCCGATCGCTTTTGAAGGTATTCTTCCAGACTCATCGATTTCCGGTCTAGGGAGGAGATGTGCTGATACGCCTCGGCATACCTGCCTTCCAAGACCGCGTCCAGGTACGATGTCATGACTTCCTTTGGATCCGCCGCATATCCGGCCGACGCGGGGACAAGTACGGCCGCGGTCAATAGCATCACCATTGGCATTGCGAACGACGCTTTCATCACAACTCCTTTCTACGTGCTCATCCTTCCGCGGGATGTACCGGACATCGTGTGCGTTCAACTTGCGCCGCCTATTGGAGCAGGTCTTGAAGCCTTTGACACGGATAGGGTACGATCCGCTGAGGGAGTTCGGAGATACCGCCACCCGGCGACCCGGCATACGTGTTTCAAGCAAGTACCGCTAAAGCGGTTGGCCGAACGTACCGATACTAACGTCAGAAATCGGGACCGACCGTGGTGCGGAAACGTCCCGAAGCTAGTATCCCGGTTTCTTCACTAGATGTAAAACGATCCGGGCTCCGCGGGGAACGATTCTCCCCTTCATGCCCTCTGATCTGTTTGTGAAGATCCCGCTGCGACGAGCCGTTCGGCGGGCTCCCAGCGGGAGTTCAGCCCCTTCTTCTCCACCGATACGCACGCTGCGGAGCAGAGACCATGACCAAGCGCGTACCTGTCACTTGCCCGAAATGCAACGAAACGGATCTGATCGAGACCTCCTCCGACCATCAGGGGCCGCTGCCGCCCTTCGAGTGCCCCAAGTGCGGCGAGCGTTTTCAGCCTGTGGTCGAACAGCGCCTCTATCGCCGCAAGATGCCCTTTCCGTGGCTCCTTTACAGTCCGGCCGAATTCAACTTGAACGAACTGAATAACTTAGCCGACCATAGGCGCCGCATTCACCGTCGTATTTACAAAGGAGAACTGACCGATATTTCCGTGGGAGGGTGCAAAGGAAGAACCGACGAATACCCACCGCAGAAATCGGAACCGATCTGGCTCCTTTTCAGGCTCCCTGAGGACGAATTGGTGTCGCCGGGTGAAAGCGCGCATGCCGGCGCCCTGGGTCACTACCCTTCAGATCCTGGTCCACCCCTGCAAGTCGAAGGACGAATCGCCTGGTCCCGTCGTGTGTCTCACACCACGTACGAATTCGGTGTCCAATTTACCAATTTCAAAGACAACGCACAAGCCATTATCGAAACCTACTTGTTTTCGTTCGATATTTGTTAACCGGACTGTAAAGATCCTTCAAGCCACATTTCAGAACGGATCCGCATCCTCGATCCCGGCGGTTTCACATTGCCGACATGTCGTCCTGCAGCTATAATAATTGACTAGGGTCTCCATGGTAGTGCGCCGACAATAAGACGATCAATTCCTGCATTGAAAATCAACCCGTCTAAAGAAGAAACATAAGTTAGCCTGGCCATACACGATTAAGCTCATGGGAACAACCAACCCTCACAGAGGAGGACGGACATGGGTATGAACGGCCGAAAGAACAAGGTTTGGAAAGGTATCCTAGGACTTCTGCCGGCCGCCTTTCCACTGGTTGTCATTACCTGCTCCGCTCACGCCCTGACCGTGGATCATACCGCGGTCCGGCAATTCAGTCGGATTCCGGATCAGTGGATCGAAGCAGCTAAAGCGTTGACCTTCCATTATGCCCACACTTCGCACGGATCCCAAATCATCGCAGGCCTTCACGCGCTCGGAGCCATCAACTCCAAATACGGCGTCGCCGTGCGCGAAGACGGAAACACGGCGGCTCTTCCGCCCCTCGAGTCCCCTCCGGCCCTCCGCATATACGACGGCAACCCGCCCGAAACCTATATCGAACCTGATGACTACTGGGAGAGCGCTTCCGGCCTGAACAGAACCCGAGCCGTCGCCGACACCGGGCTGTTCGACTATTCCATGTGGGCGTGGTGCGGCCAGCAATCGTGGAATACCACGGATACGGTCAATCAGTACCTCGATGCTCTGAATACGCTGGAGAGTGAATATCCGGACATGAAGTTCATCTACATGACCGGGCATACGGACGAAGGGGGAACGGATCTGGTCCGCAACAATCAGATGGTCAGGGACTACGTAGATGCCCACAACAAAATCCTCTTCGATTTCGCGGACATCGAGCAATACGATCCCGATGGAAACCATTATCCGGACACCAGCGATTCCTGTTCCTGGTGCGCCGATTGGTGTGACGCCCATCCCGGCGATCCGGACTGTCTGTATCGACCTGAAGACGACTCCGAGTGCCAGCACACCCATGGACTCAACTGCATGCTGAAGGCCAAGGCGTTCTGGTGGTTGATGGCGCGACTTGCGGGATGGGATGGGACCGGAAACGGCCCCGGTCCTTCTCTGAGTCCCGACGGCATCTGGAAATCGGCTCCGCCCCAGTCACAGTCCGGAGGCCTCATGAATTTCTATGTCCAGACGTACACCACCGGCCAGACGATCCTATTGGCTTCCCCGGACGGCCGGGCTTTTTATGCCTTCCTGGACAACGATTATAGTGACGGGGTGGACGCGAACGATTTGGGCCAGGGAGGTCATCACCTTACAGCCGCGTTCACGAGCAATGCCGAGGGAACCGCTTCCCTCACGCTCCAGGGAGCGGGGACGTCCGATTACACTCTCTACCGGTGGTACGCGGGATGCGCAACGGACAACTACCTGGGTATCTGGAAGGACACGTCTCCAGGGGAAACCGCAACCATCAGCTTCTACGTTCAGACTTACGAAACCACGGGTTCGAGGATCGTGATCGCCAGCCCGGACGCGGTACATTTCGACGTATTCCTGGATGAAGACAAGACCACGGACATGGATGTCGTTTCCCTGGCGGGCGACCGACACGCGGCCTGCGGATTCACCAGCGCCGCCGAAGGCTGGATCGTGGTGTCCACCGTGGACACCGGAATCCCCATTTACAACGTGGCCTTTTACAGGTGGGTTCAGGCGCCTCATCCCGCGCAATAACGACGATACGGCGCGCCTGGACCCGAGAAAATCGGGCAGGCACGGGGGCCTGCCGCGTGGGTGCCCCCGAGGGTCAGGACAAATACGAAAACCGGGCAGGCACGGGGGCCTGCCCCTACAGGGGGCGCAGCGCGCCGCGCCAATGCGGTCCTTACCCTCGGGAAGGGGCGGGACGAGGGCAAACTACGGCCTCATCCTTCATGGGGGCGTGATCTCTTTGGCGAGACTGAGTTTACCTCCCGTAACCGTGATCAACGACACGTTTTTTTTGGGAACCAGGAAACTGTCCCCATAACCGATGGTCCCCGTCAAGCCTTCAAAGCCCTTGGTCTCCGCCAGGGCTTTCAGAATGGATCTTCGTTCGCAGTTTCCCGCCTTGACGATGGCCGTCGCTATCAGGCGGAGCGCATCGTACCCGAGAGCGGCAAACGCGTTCTCCGGTGCATGGCCGAATTCTTCCTTGTATTTTTCCACAAAATTTTTGACCTGAACGCTTTCACTTTCAAAAGAATTCTGGGTGGAGAAATAGACGTTCCGAAGGAAAGCGTCTCTCGTTTCAGCCAGGAGAGACGAGCCAAACCGTTCTCCACCCATGATCGGTCGCTCGATTCCCGCACCGCGGAACTGCTTCACGATCTCGATGAAGTCATTCCCCTCTACGGCCGCCATCAGTACATCCGGTAACGGATCGAGGGTCTTCAATCGCTGAATCCGGATGGCGAAATCATTGTCTCCGCGATGGAACGAATCTTCGAGCAGAATCGCTCCAAAACCGGCGAATTGCTTGAACCGGATTTTGAAGAGAGAGGCCAACTGGAGCTTGGAGGCGTCCGCGGAGTCGTCGACCAAAACGTACGCCGTTCTCGCCCTAAGATCGTGGTAAGCAAAACGCGCCAGCCCGTATGCCTGGGAATGGAGGTCGCCTCCCACGAGGTACATGCAGCCTCCAAAGCGGTCGGGTAAGGAGGACGCGTCCGCGCCGATGCACACAAAAGGCATTCCGGCCTTCTGAGCCAGAAATCCGGCGGCCGACGCATCCAACGGATCTCCAAGCCCCACCACGGCGACCACCTTTTGTTCGACGGCAAACCGGGACACGGCGTCCCGAACGGCCGTTCGGCCTCCCCTCACGTCCGTCGGCGCCAACTCGATCTTCTTTCCAAGCAGTCCATTTGCGCCGTTAAGTTCCTTGGCCGCCAACAGAGCCCCGGACAGGGCCGGACTTTCGATGGACGAGTAGGAACCCGTGGCGCTGTAGAGCGCGCCTATTAGGATATTTTCGTAAGCGAAGAGCGCGCCGACGGACTGAAAAGCCAGAATCGTCAACGTAAGAACAAAACAGACAACCTTATTCATGCTCTTTCCCGATAATCGAAGTCCGCACCGGACGCTCTTTGAGACCTTCAGCCGCAGGCGTTCACAAAGTCTGTGGAACGCGGTATGCAATGCCTTCCGGATTCCGGCGTTCACACCCCCGGAATTCATTTCTCACCGGCTGCTCCGCCGAAGGCGGATTTTCCCCTGTGAACGATTATGTCCGATTTATCGGCCGAGGAGTTTCCGCGCCCTCGAGACCACATTCTCGACCGTCAGCCCGTATTGTTTGAACAGCTCTTTGCCCGGAGCACTGGCTCCGAATCGGGTGATGCCCAGAATGTCGCCTCGATCACCCACCCATTCGCGCCATCCCAGGGGTGATCCTGCTTCCACGGCCAATCGGGCCGTCACCTCCCGCGGCAACACCTCTTGACGGTATTCCTGCGTTTGTCGCTGAAACAGCTCCCAACTCGGCATGCTCACCACGCGGGCGTCAATACCCGCTCCCATAAGCACGTCTTTAGCCTGGACCACCAGCGCCACCTCGGAACCTGAAGCGATCAGTATCATATCCGGGCGGACGCCCTGTTCTTTGAACAGTATATAGGCGCCCATGTATACGCCTTCAGCTCCGCCTCCGACCGCGCGATCGAAAATCGGAAGTCCCTGCCGTGAAAGCGCCAGCATGGTGGGACCGCTCTTGTTCTCCATGGCGGCGCGCCACGCATACGCCGTTTCGTTTGCGTCCGCCGGACGAATCAACGTCAGGTTCGGCATGGCGCGAAGCGACGCAAGATGCTCGATGGGTTGATGGGTGGGCCCATCTTCTCCAACTCCAATGGAGTCGTGGGTCATTACATAGATTACGGGCAACTCCATCAACGCGGCCAGACGGATGGCGGGGCGGGCATAGTCGGTAAAGATGAAAAACGTGGCTGCGTAGGGCCGGATGCCTCCGTGCAGCGCCATCCCTGAACAGCAAGCGCACATGGCCAGTTCGCGAATTCCCCAGGCCACGTTCCGGTAACCCGGTTGGCGGCCGGAAAGATACTCCTCTTTCGCGATCAATGTCTTGGTGGACGGCGCCAGATCCGCACTGCCCCCCATCAGCGACTTCGTTTTCTGAGCGAAGGAGTTGAGCACCTTGCCCGAGGCGGCTCGGGTGGCCATGGGACCGTCCTTGGGAACGAACACCGGAATACCCGCATCCCAGCCTTCAGGCAAGTCACCCGAAAGGGCGCGCTTGAATTCCACGGCCGCCTCGGGATACGCCTGTTCATAGGCGGAGAACTTCTCGTTCCATTGCCGCTCGAGCCTGGCGCCGTTTTCCCCGGCCCTCCCCATGTGCTCCTTGACCGCATCGGGAACGAGAAAATGCTCATCCTCGGGCCAACCGTACGCTATTTTGCAGGCCGCGATCTCCTCCATCCCCAAAGGTTCGCCATGGGCTTCCTTGGTATCCTGCTTGTTGGGGGATCCGCAACCGATGTGCGAACGCACGATAATGAGGGAAGGCCGAGCGGTATGCTCCCTTGCCGCGGCAAAGGCCTGTGAAAGGGCCTCGATGTCGTCGGCCCTGTCCCCTATATCCTGAACGTGCCAGTTATAGGCCTCGAACCGTTTGCCCACATCGTCCGAATACGTCAGTGACGAATCGCCCTCGATGGTGATCCGATTGTCGTCGTATACAACGATCAGTTTGCCGAGGCCCAGATGGCCGGCCAGAGATCCCGCTTCGTGGGAGGCCCCCTCCATGAAGTCCCCGTCGCTGCAGAAAACATAGGTGTAATGATTTACGATGTTATGCGATTCGCGATTAAACCTGCCGGCAAGATGCGCTTCAGCAAGAGCCATGCCCACGGCGTTCATGATCCCCTGTCCCAAGGGGCCCGTGGTCGTTTCGACCCCCGGCGTCACGCCATACTCGGGATGTCCCGGGGTCTTGCTTCCCCATTGGCGGAAGTTCTTGATGTCCTCGAGGGACAGGTCGAAGCCCGTCAGGTGCAGCATGGAATACAGCAACATGGAAGCGTGGCCGCAGGAGAGCACGAACCGGTCACGATCGAACCAGTTCGAGTCGGCCGGATTGAAGCGCAGGAAACGCGTCCAGAGTACGTACGCCACGGACGCCAGACCCATGGGCGTTCCGGGATGTCCGGAATTCGCTTTCTGGACGGCGTCCATGGACAGTGTCCGTATGGTGTTGATGCAAAGCCGATCCAGGTCGTTTCGGGAATCGTTCATTCGCGAGCCTCCATTCATATGATTTGTGGGAATGCATTTCAGGCTTCCGGAGAGGGCCGGCACGACCATGAGCATCGTTCGGCTTTGGGTTCGAGGGCGATACCGTACGGCCCGGACCTCTGTTGCACCCGTGCTCCGGCAAGATACCGATGGAGCCCGAAGGCCTTCCCCTGTCAGTGGACCTTTCATTAAGCACGTCTTCCTTGACGAGTCAAGGAAGTTGTGATGACTTGAGCGTTAAGAATGAATTGCCTTGACATCGCCGAAGGCTGATCGGGATTCTCCTCGAATTCAACGACACTGCCCACTGGTGGCGGCTATGGGTTCGAACGCATACCTGATCTCTCACATTTTGCATTTTTCCTGGCACAGATCTGAATTACCGTCAGCCTTGAAACGATTTTGATTATGATTTGAACTTGTTACAAGGAGGTGACGCGCCGGGTCCGAAGAACGGAAACCTGTGAACAACGCGATCCCGCTGTACCTTTCACACCATAAGTGCTATACTTTCTTCGGCGTGGGGAGCCTCCTGTCGCTTCGCGAATTTGTGAGTCAGACTCGACTTACGCGTCTTATTTCCCGGTTTTGTTCCTCAACCCGACCCTGTATATTGCTGTTATCCATCCAAGGCTTGGTATCTTCCTGAGATTGTGTTCTACAAGAATAGGCGTGAAGTTCCGCGGAACAGCGGATCCCCAAGGATAAGAGGAATACGCAATGAAAATCGAAACAAGAGTGGGGCTCGTAATTCTCCTTCTCGCCGCCTTCGTCTGCCTCCCGGCGGCAAACGCGTTGGCCCAATATCAGGGAATCTGGAAGGACGGCGCCGATCCCGCGAAGCATAATTTCTACATCCAGCACTATTCCACCGGATCCACCTTGGCCGTTTATACCGCGGACGCGGTCCGTTTTTACGCCTTCTTATCGGACCTATCCGACGGTCAATTCCAAGCCGTGTCCATGGACGTTCCGGACGGGAGCAAGACTCTGTCGATCACGTTTATTTCCCATAATCATGCCGTGGCGGCCATAACGAACAACATCAGCCATACGACGACGATTACGGACATCGAGAAGAAGCACCCGGCCGTCCGAACCATGCACTCCGGCATCTGGAAAGACGCGACTTCCGCGTTCAGCTTGTACGTGCAGGATTACGCCGCCGGATCCAGCGTCGTGGTTTACACCTTCGACGGCGTCACGTTTCAGGCCTTCGCGGGCGACCTATCGATGTTCCTCTTCTCGGCCGCCAACCTGGCGGATCAGAGTGAACGGCTTGACCTGGTCTTCACCGGATTCGACAAGGGGATTGTCACGGTGGGGCCTGCCGCGGCGCCGACCTATGCCCCCGCCGCCAACTTCACCTATGACGTTGTCAAAGCGTTCTCTCCCGGAACGCTGGACGTCGGCTTCCAGTTCACGCCCACAACGGGAGCGGCCCCTTTCGAGGTTGCGTTTGTCGATATTTCGACCATCGGCTTCGACAGTTGGAGCTGGGATTTCGGAGACGGCGGCGCCAGCGCGGAACAAAACCCCAAGCATACGTATAGCCTGCCCGGCGAATACGAGGTGACGGTCACCATGAGCGCCTCCGGGCTTTCGTATGCCTGCATGGCTTCGGAAACCGTCAAGGTGCGCGAGATGGGGTGGAATCCGACCATCGGCGGCGTTGTCACCCTCTCGCCCTCCGGCGCCCCCCTGGCGGGGGTCGCCATTACGGCGGACAACGGCGGGGGCTCGACCGTCACGGACGGTTCGGGCGAATACTCGCTTACGGTTCCGCATGGATGGAGCGGCCTTTTGACCCCGTCCCTCGTCGGATACACCTTCAGCCCCGGCTCCCCGTCGTTTTCCGATGTCACGACAAACCGGACCCTGAACTTCACGGCTTCCCTGCAATATGTACCTGTTTCGGGAACCGTCACCGACGGAGAAACAGGTCTCGCGCTCCAGTGGGTGGAAGTCACCCTTCAGGGATACGGATCCACCTGGACCGACGCCCGGGGCGCGTGGAGCACGCAGGTTCCCTACGGCTGGGCCGGAGCCGTGTCCGCAAGTCTGGCCGCTTACATCTTTTTGCCCGCGGAAATCATTCTTGACGGCGTGACTTCGCCGGCCACGGCCGTCGATTTCACGGGCGCTCCCCTCCAGACATCGATCACCCTCTCGGGCACGGTCACGGCCCGGCCGGAGGACGGCGGCCGGGGCATCGCCGGCGTCACGATCTCGTACGCGGGTGACAGCGCAGGCGGAAGCACGACCACCGACGAAGGGGGGGCCTATACCTTCACCGTCCCGTCCGGCTGGTCCGGATACGCGCTGGCCGCCAAGACCGGCTGGACGTTTCAGCCTCCTTCCATCGGCTACTCGAACATGACCGCGGATTCCGTGAAGGATTACACCGGGTTTGCGGACCTCGTCATCGCGGGGAACATTGTCGCCGACCAATCCTTAGGAGGGGCCTATCTGGCGGAGGTGGATGTGGTGTTCACGAGCGACGAGGGCCCATGGTCCGTGGAGACCGACGGTTCCGGCGACTATTCCTCGACCGTACCCTATGGATGGAGCGGAACGGTGACGCCGACCCTGACGGGCTGGAGTTTCGACCCGGGCTTCAGAACCTTCTCCGGTTTGACGGAAAGCGTGTCGGACGCGGATTTCGTGGGATATTAGGGTGCATCGGGACCGGAGGCGCGACGCTCATGCTCGAAGGCCCCTCGGTCCGGACAGATGCAGCCCGTATCCCATTGAAAAAAATTGGACTCGTACCGAATATGGCTTATACCAAGCATGTTGAATAGCAGCGCATAGATCCGCGGCAATGGAGGCCGTCATGGCGAACCAGGACAAAGACCAAAAAACCCGTGAACCGGAAAAAGCAGCTCGGCCGAAGCGCCGATCGAAAGCCGGCGACGGTAAGCATCCGGACCAGAAACGAGCGGAGCGGGAAGAAGAACTCACCCTGGAGGAAAACGCTTCCGAGGAGACGGAAGCGCTCGAAGGCGAGGCCCGGGATAACCCCGGCCTGGAAGCCGAAAAGGAAAAGGAACCCGAAGCGGAAAGCTCCTCCACCGAGGATACGGAAGGGGAGCGGTTTCCCATCGTGGCGATGGGGGCCTCCGCCGGTGGGCTGCAACCTCTCGAGGCTTTCTTCGAGGCGGTTCCGGCCGACAGCGGGCTCGCCTTCGTGGTGATCACACATACCGACCCGCAGCATCACAGTCTGCTCCCGGATCTCATCAAGAAAAGAGCCAAAATCCCCGTCAAAGTCATCGAAGAAGACATGCCGGTGGAGCCCAACACCGTCTACATGCCGCCGTCGGACAGCGACCCCGTTCTGGACGGGGAGACGTTCCATCTCAAGAAGAGGCCGGACCGGCCCGAGCTCCACATGCCGGTGGATCTCTTTTTTAAACATCTGGCCCAGGAGCGCGGCGAATCGGCGGCATGCGTCATTTTATCCGGAACCGGCACCGACGGCACCCAGGGGCTTCGGCTGATCAAGGAAAAGTCCGGCCTGGCGGTGGCTCAAAACCCGGATTCGGCCCGCCACGCAGGCATGCCCAGGAGCGCTATCGAGACGGGCCTGGTGGATTACGTGGACCATCCATCGGATATGCCCGAGCGCCTGATCGAGTATTTCAAATATCCCGTATCCATTCGAAACATATCCGAAAGCAATAAGAAAACAGAAGACATCGACCCCCTGGGCCGAATATTGGCCTTTCTGGCCACCCGCACCAAACACGATTTTTCCCTGTACAAGGAAAACACCCTGATCCGGCGCGTCGAGCGGCGCATGACCATCACCCGGTGCCGGAACGCAGCGGCTTACCTGGACCTTCTGCACCGGGAACCCGAAGAGATCCGCATCCTGTTTCAGGACCTTTTGATCGGGGTCACCAGTTTCTTTCGGGATCCGGAGGCTTTCGCCTTTTTGAGACAACAGGTGCTCCCGGACCTGGTTTCCAAGGCGGAAGACGGCGAATTACGGGTTTGGATTCCGGGTTGCGCCACCGGAGAGGAGGCCTACTCCATTGCCATCCTGCTGCGGGAGTGTCTGGAAGAAAGGGGGGACGCCCGCAAACTGCAGATTTTCGGTACGGATATCGACGTCCGGGCCATCGAAAGAGCCCGACAGGGGACCTATGTTCAAAACATCGCGTCCGATGTAAGCCCCGAGCGCCTCGACCGTTTTTTCAGCAAAGAGGACAATCGGTATCGAGTCAAGTCCGACATCCGGGAACTGGTGGTGTTCGCCGAGCAGAACATCCTGTCCGACCCCCCGTTTTCCAAGCTGGATCTGCTGGTCTGCCGCAATCTCCTCATCTATCTCAAGCCCGAGGCCCAAAACAAAGTGATCCCCCTTTTCCACTATTCCCTCCGAGAGGGGGGCGCCCTGTTTCTGGGCGCTTCGGAAGGCCTCGGCCGCCATCATGATCTTTTCGAGCCGCTGAGCAAGCAGCACAGTATCTATCGAAAGAAGAACCACCTGATCCGCCCGCAAGTCCAGTTCCCCACGGCGTCCAGAAGACTAATAGGTTCGATTGAACAGACCAAGCACGAGGAGCAACCCGAAAAGCCGGAAGTGGACGTCCGGCGTGAGGCGGAGAAGATCCTGATGCAGGAACACACGCCCGCCTGCGTGGTCGTAAATCCGGCAGGAGAAATCCTCTTTTTTCACGGGCGTACGGGCAAATACCTCGAGCCCGCTCCGGGCGAACCCTCCATGCAGATCGGGGACATGGCCCGGGAAGGCCTGCGTTTTCCCCTGCTCTCCGCCCTGCGCCGGGTGGATAAAGCCGAGGGCGAAATCCGGGAAACGGACGTTCGGGTCAAGACCAACCACGAGTACCAGCGCATCGATCTGGTGGTAAAGCGTTTCAGCGAGCCTCGCTTACGAGATTGCCGCATGGTGATTTTCGAGGAAACGCCGGAACCGGCCCATCCCCGGCAACAGAAGGAAGACCGCCGGGCGGATGAGGATGCGAGCCGGCGGGAAGCGGACCTCGAACAGGAATTGATGCGGGTGCGACAGGATTACCGAAGCGCCATGGAGGAGCTTCAGACGTCCAACGAGGAGCTCCGGTCGACCAACGAGGAGCTGCACTCGTCCAACGAGGAGTTGCAGAGCACCAACGAGGAGTTGGAATCCTCCAGAGAAGAGCTTCAGTCCCTCAACGAAGAACTCAACACGGTCAACAATGAACTGAACAGCAAGATGGGGGAGCTGACAGACGCGTACAACGCCATCAGTTCCGTGCTTAACAGCACCCACGTCGCCATCGTGTTTCTGGACAACGAGCTCAAGGTGAAGCGTTTTACTCCCGAGGCCACCCAGCTCCTCAACTTGATGGATTCCGACCTCGGACGTCCTGTCGAGCACTTCGCTCACAACCTGGAATACGACAATATGCCTGGAAGGGTCCGTCAGGTTCTGAAAACCCTCTCGAACGTCGATGAGGACGTCCGCACCAAGGAAGGACACTGGTATCGCATGCGCATCATGGTGCACCGCGAGGAGGAACATATCATCGACGGCGTGGTGCTGACCTTTATCAATATCGACGCTCAAAAGAAGGTTCAGAAGGAACTGGAAGAGATGAGCGCCAAGGCCCTCTCGTCGGCGAAACAGTACGCGGAACTCATCGTGGATACGGTGCGGGAATCCCTGCTGGTGCTGGACAGCCAAATGCGGGTGGTCTCGAGCAACCGCAGCTTTTACGATACCTTCCGGACGACTGCGGATGAGACGGAGGGAAAAAGGCTCTTCGAGCTGGGCAACCGTCAGTGGGACATCCCCGAACTGAACAAACTCCTGCAAGAAGTCATCGAGCACAACCAATGCTTTCAGGATTACCTGGTCGAGCACCGGTTTCCGGAAATCGGATTCAAGCGGATGCTGCTGAACGCCCGGATGCTTCGGGAGCGAGAAAGAGATCAAGACCGAATACTGCTTGCCATAGAGGATGTCACCGGAATTCCCGCTCCTTCCCCGGAGGTGGAAAAGTGAACCGTGCCTCGTCAAATCAAGCCTTTTTCAAGTTGCGAAAAGAAGCGGAACGGCTCCTGGAAAACAATGGAGTCGTAAAACCGGATATCCAAGAAGAGGACCTTTTGCGTTTGGCCCATGAACTCGAGGTCTATCAGATCGAACTCGAGCTTCAAAACGAGGAGCTGCGGTTTGCCAAGGAGGAACTCGAGGCCTCTCGAAACGAGTTTTTCGATCTGTACAACTCCGCGCCCGTAGCCTATGTGACGTTGAACGAAAAGGGCATGATCGAAAAGGTCAACGAGGCCGCCGCGCGAATGCTCAAAGGGACTCGAGAAATCCTACACGGATCTTCGTTCATGTTATGGGTGTATCCGGACGATATTCACATCTTTTATTCCCTGTTGAGGAGGCTCGCTTTAGCCCGATCATCGGGGCCCGCCGAGTTGCGGCTCAAGGGCGGAAAAAGCGGACCTGTCCACGTGCACATGGAAACCACGGCAAAAATCGACGAGAAAGAGGGTACGAAGCATTGGCGCCTGGCCCTGGTGGATATCACCAGGCGCACCCAGGCGGAACGAAAACTCGAGGCATTGACCCGCGAGTTGGAACAGCGCGTCCGGGATCGAACGGAGGAACTCAACCGCAAAACCGAACAACTCGCCCGGTTATCGTCCCAACTGACATTGACTGAGCAGCGCGAACGCCGGCGAATCGCCGAGATTCTGCACGACCATATCCAGCAGCTCATGGTGGGCGCCAAGATGGGCCAGGAACTGCTGATGCCGGACATTCACGACGGCCTGAAACCGGACGCCGCGCACGTCCTGGATTTGATCAACCGGTCGATCCGGGCCATGCGTTCCCTCAACGCCGAACTGTCGCCGCCGGTCCTCCAGTCCGGAGATCTATCAGCATCCCTGCAGTGGCTGGCCCGATGGATGCGCGAAAATTACGGGTTCGAGATTACCTTGGACGTCGCGGCCGAAATCACTCTGGATCGGCAAGATGTCAACGTGCTGGTGTTCCAGTCCATACGGGAGTTGCTGTTTAACGCGGTCAAGCACTCGGGAGTGAAAGCGGCGACTCTGAAAATGGAGAGAGCAAACGGTCAGTTGCGCATTGTGGTCAGCGATTGTGGAGCGGGATTCGATGCGGATGCCATACTAGAGGATACAGGCCACGATCAAAAATTCGGGCTGATCGGTATCCGAGAGCGCTTCGCTCACCTTGGCGGCCGCTTCGAGATCCAAAGCGCGTCGAATGCGGGATCGACCATTTCCCTGACAATCCCTTTGGATGAGAAAGCATCCGCTGAAGAGCCGCAGGGCTCGGTCAGCGCCGCGACCGAAGAGCCGTCCATGGCGCAGCCCGTCGCGCAGGGACCTGGGAAAAAGCTCCGCGTAATGCTGGTGGACGATCATCCGGTCATACTGGACGGACTGTCCAGGATGCTCGGCCCGCAACCCGACATCGAGCTCGTGGGCCGGGCGTTGGACGGAGAAGAAGCCGTCCGGTTGGTCCGGGAACTGGTTCCGGACGTCATTCTCATGGACATCAACATGCCGAAGATGAACGGTCTGGAAGCCACCCGGATCATTCATTCGGAATTTCCCCACATCCGCATCGTCGGCTTGTCCGCGTATGACGAGAGCGAACTGGCCGACGCCATGATCGAGGCCGGGGCGTCCGCCTTCCGGTCCAAGACGGATACCAAGGAACGACTGCTCGCCGCGATACGGGGCGAGGGTTAAACCTGACCTTTACCATCAGCAGCCCGTTGAAAAAGCCGGGTTGTTACAGGCCGATGAGAAACGATGAGATGCAAGGCGCGCAAATCCCTAGGAATGAGGCGTACATAGAGTACGTCGCAGTGACGAGGGATGAAGCGCAACGCCGCAGATCGCGTTTTTCAACAGCCTGTCAGAGTAGATTGAGCGGCTGTATGATCTTGATGGGTTCCTTGATGTTGAATATGGCCTTATACCTGCGAAACTGCTCGACGATCGGTTCGGTAAGCTCGTGACCTTTGGCCAGGAGCAGTTTCGAGTTGTTGAGCGAGAACACATCCTCGGCCAGGATCATTCCCTCCCGGAGGCCGACGACCTCCACGCTCTTGATGCTGAATTTGGCTTCGTCTCCCAGCACCAGCGACAGGGCGTTGAGCACTTTCGGATCATACCACTTCGGGTGACGCCTCATTTCCGCGTACGACTCGCCCTTGGATTTGCCGGCGGACGTCAACGCGTCGAAATCAACGGCCACATGGAGTATGCGCGCTCCGAGGGGGAGTTCCTCGCCCTGCCGGTCGTCCGAGGGAATACCCGTGCCGTCGAAGTGCTTCTTCTGGCACGCCACGATGTCGGCTATGGCTTCCATCCTCGGGATATTGGCCAGCAGTTTGGCCGCCATGGCGGGATGTTCGTCAATGGATTCTTTCTCGCTCGTGGACAGAGTGCGACCCCGGTTGACCTTATCGAGGGTTTCGTCCGGAAGTAGAATGAGACCGATCTGAGACAGCCGGGCCGCGGTTTCAGCCTGCCACGGCTCCGGATCGTTCACGGTTCTGCATAAGAGGGACACATACCGCGATATGCGGGATGCCCGGTCGAACGCTTGCGGCTTGGCCAACGCCAGCAGTTCGGTCATGACCCGTATGGAGCCGTTCAGGGTCTTTTCCAGGAGTTCGCGCTCGCCGGTCACCAGCTGGTACTGCCGGAGACCGGACACCAACGCCTGGGACATCACGTCCGGCGGGCAGGGTTTGGTGAGCAGCCGAAACACATTGGTCTCGTTAACGGCCCTCGTGGAGGTTTCCAGATCCGCATATCCGGTGAGAAGAATCCGAACCGTATCGGGAGTAACCTCCCGCACGCGTGAAAGAAACTGGATACCGTCCATTCCGGGCATCCGATAGTCCGAAACAACGATACAATAGGGACCGCGCTCCGCGATTAGTTCCAGGGCGTTCGCTCCGGTGATCGCCACGTCCGTTTCGAACGTCTTTCTGAGCCCGCGCTGGTAGGCGGCCAGTAGGTTCTTGTCGTCGTCCACGAGCAGCATTCTATATTTCATTGTTTGACCTCCGCTACACAGCCGGTGGAAAGGCCGACCGACCGGGAAAGATCCGCGCTGCCTTAATGGCCCGGATTCCGGGCTTCCGAGAGTATGTCATTATGGATCCTTCCCTCCAACACCCAGCGGGGGATCCGGAATCCTTTGCATTCATTCGATCCTTCCGGATTCCGGATCTCACTGCGTTCGTCCGGAATGACGTCCTGAAATAGGCCGCGACGCCTCTTTCGCCGGCACGACGGAAAACTTAAGGGTTTTAAAGCCGACCCCGCGACTAAACACTTTCGTCGGACAAGGCCATCCGCTGTGCAACCGGCGGGTCCCCGCCATAATGGTTTAGCCGGTCTCGCCCGACCGCTGAGTACAAATCCGCCGCCACACGTCGATCCTAACATCCAGGCCCAACTCCTTGAAATAGGACACCTCCAAGCGGCCGTTCCGCCGTTCCAATACCTCGTGCGCCAACGCATCCGCCGCATGAACCACACCGACGACGCCAAGACGCTTTTCCAAATGCTGTTGCGGGTAGTGGTGAAAAGCCACACCCTCGATGATGGCTTCCGGTAAGCCCCAGATACCCAGCAAGTAGGCGCCGACCTCGGAATGCGTGGTTTGAAAAACCCGTTCCTCCAGTTTCCATATCAGGCCGCTCTCCGCCGACAGGGAGATGAGTTCGGCGTACCTGCCGAAATTAACCACGAATATCAGTTTTCCGAGATCATGAAGCAAACCCGCCATGAACGCCTGATCCACGGCCGCAGGATCCAGTTTCTCCTCCTCCGCGATGGCCTTGGCAAAGGCCGCGACGGAAAAACTGTGGCTCCAAAGGGCGTCCAGTGAAAATCCAGGCACATTCGGGTCTTCGAACTGCGAAAAGATCTGCAGTCCTAAAACCAGCGACTTCACCGTCTCGAGCCCCAGGAACGTAACCGCTTGCGCCGCGTCGACCATGGGGCGGCTCAGGCCGAAGAAGGCGGAGTTCACCAGTTGGAGGATCTTGGCCGTCATCCCGAGGTCTCTTGAGACGATGCGGCCCACCTTCTGAACGGATGCTTCCGCTGATTCCAGTTCTTGGACAATCTCGTTGTACAGGGCCGGCATGCAGGGCAGGGTCTCGAGCTTGGACACCACCCGCCGCAACGAACTGTCCGTCAACATGCCCTGGAGCAAGCAGGTCCGCTCGATGGTGGAAATCAACGTAGTCGCTTCGCAGGGTTTGGCCAGGTATTGATGCGCCAACTTGACGGTTTTCATGGTCAAACCTCGTTCCGCCTGACCGGAAAGCACGATCCGGACGGTTTGAGGATGACGGTGTCTCACTTTCTGCAGGAGCTGGGCCCCATCCATAATGGGCATACGCATATCCGTGACGACCACGTCGAAGGGTTCGTCATCCAGGATCTCGAGCGCTTCCGGGCCGCCGGCGACGAACACCATATCCCATTCGCGGCGCATGTTTCTCAGCATTCGCTCGAGACCCTTCAGAACCTTGGCCTCATCGTCCACGAACATTACCTTTCTTTTCATTCGTGTGCTTCCTGGTGGAGGTTTTCTACCATGGGCAAACGGATGATGAAAGTCGTGCCCTTTCCCATCTCGGTTTCAAATGAAATGCTTCCGCCGTGTTTTTCCACGATGGCGGTATGAGAGATGGCCAATCCCTGGCCGGTTCCTCTCCCGACCTCTTTGGTCGTGAAGAACGGATCGAATATCCGGTCCCGTATCTTTTCCGGGATTCCCGGACCCGTGTCCGAGATGCGGATTTCGCAGGTTTCGTCTTTCCTCCGGGTGGCGACGGTGATGGCGCCCTTGGTGTCGGAGTGCTCCCCCAGCTTGTCTTTAATGGCGTGAGCGGCGTTGATGATGATATTCAGGATCACCTGGTTGAGTTCTCCTGGAATGCACGAAACAAGGGGCAAGGACGGATCGAGGTCCATCACCATGTCGGATACGTATTTCCACTCGTTTCTGGCGACCGTGATGGTGCTTTCTATGGCCCTGTTGATGTCCGTGAGGGACTTGTCTTCCGAACCCGGATGAGAAAACTCCTTCATGGACAGAACGATCTTTGCGACCCGCCCCACTCCTTCGAGGCTTTCCGCCACGGATTTGGGCAGTTCTTCCATCAGGTACTCGAGATCGATTTCTTCTGCGAGGTCTGCAATTTCCTGCACGCGTCCATCGATGGGGATTCCTTGGCCGTGATCTTGAACGAGCCCTCGATAGGCCTCGATGAGTCGCAACAGGTCGTCGAATCCCTCGTTCAGGAAGCGCAGATTGTCACCCACGTACTGAGTGGGCGTATTGATTTCATGGGCGATGCCCGCGGCCAGTTGTCCGATGGATTCGAGCTTCTGGGCCTGGGTCAGTTGGCTTTCCAGGAGTCTGCGCTCCGTGATGTCCGCGGCGAGTATCAGAACGCCCTCGGATTCCACGCCCCGGGAAAGGATGGGATTGAAGGAAATACCCAGAAACCCGTCCTTCCCGTTACGCTGCGTAAATCGAATATCGTCCATACGAATCGGCCTGTTTTTTCTCTGGCAAACGAACATCCCCTTTAACACCTGATCCCAGTCCCAGGAAATGGGGACTTCGAGAAACAACTTCCCTATGGTTTCTTGTTCCGTACATCCAAAGATGTCCTCAGCCACCCGGTTCCACCGTATTACTCGATTCTCGCCGTCTATGCCGATCAGGATGGATGAGATGGAATCGAATAACTGCTCCATCTCGGTATGGGACTCCTTCAATTCACACTCCGCCTTCTTTTGTTCCGTAATGTCGCTGAAAATGACCACTCGATTCTCGCTGTCTATTGGAACCGTGTTTACTAGAATCACCTTTTCCGATCCATCCTTGCACACAACATCCAGCATGGATAACGTGCGTTTCGTCGGCTCCGCGTTTTTTAGATCGTTTTTCAATATGTCCATGACCACCGTCCGGTACTTATGCTCCGGAAACGCGCTCTTGAACCATCTTGTTCCATCCGAGATATCGTCGAGGGTGTAGCCGAGAAGTCGAACGAACTCGGGATTGACATACTTTAACACTCCGTCGCGGGTGATCAGGGAAACTCCGATCGGAGCGTTCTCCACCAGCTTTCTGAATCGCTCCCGTTCGGTCTCGAGGGCTTCCTCAGCCCGTTTTTGATGCGTTATGTCAAACAGGACGCCGCTGACGTATTCGAGTTCTCCCCCGGCGTTACAGATGATGGCCCCCCTGTCCTGAACCCAAATGGTGTCCCCGATGGGCCTCTTTATTCGATACTCCATGACGAAAGACCGTGTGGTGGCGAAGGCTTTCTCGAACTGCCGCCTGGTGGTTTCGACGTCGTCCTCGTGGATGACGTCCGACCATTTCACTTTCCTGGTCCTGAGATCGGAGGAATTGTAATAGGTCAGGTTTTCGATCTTTTCGTCCGCGAACAGAAGCGAGCGGTCCTTGTAGCTCGTGTACACGACGCCGGGAAGATTGTCCACCAGGCGGCGGTATTTCTCTTCGCCACGGCGAAGCCCCCTTTCCGCTCTTTGGAGCCTGCTTATCACCGCACTGAGTTCCGCCGTGCGTTCCTCCACCAGATGTTCGAGTTTGTCGCGATGAGCCCGGTTTTCCATTTCCAGCCGGCGGCGGAGCAAGGCGTTGGTCACGCTGACCATGACTTCACTTGGTTTAAAGGGTTTGATGAGATATCCGTACACACCCATTTTCAGAGCGCTGTCCGCCACATCGCGTTCGTCCACGCCGGATACGATGACGGCGGCCATGTCCGGATGCACGCTCAACGCATACTCAATGAAATCCAGGCCGGACTCGCCGGGCATCCGGATATCGCAAAGGACCAGCTCGAAGTCCAGCACCTTCAAGGAATCCCGCGCCTCTGCCGCACTGTATGCAAATGTACACGCGTGTCCGTTGCTTCCAAGGATCCGTCCGAGCAAACGACAGACGCTAGCTTCGTCGTCAACCACTAGTATGTCAGCCATGCATCTCCCTTTCGGCCTTGATCATGCCTTCCCGATACTTTCGAACTTGTGATTTTTTTCAAGATACATGTTTACGTCGGATTTCCCACAGGTTCAGAAACGACGGTTATACAACAGAAGGGTTTTCAACCGAGGCTCGGGGTTTCCAAGATAGCCGGCCTGGAACCGCCGCATGTTGACCCGTCTAATCCTATATCGGCACTTTTGAGAAAATTTTGACAAAATAATTACAAAAGGGACCGGCTCTACTATTCCTATTCCTGCCGGTGAGCTCGAAATTCGCCGCTGACCGCCCATCCGGGAAGACTGACGTCCGGCGGCGCGGGAGTCCTCCGTCCTGCTCCGAACCTCCGCCTATCCCGCTTCCCACCTTTGAATCGGCCCACTTCCGGAAACCGCGCGAATGGAGTCGTTACGGCCTTCGCCGACGGACAGACGGGCCGCATCCGGGGGTGACTCTGAGGCGGATTCAAGTGACCGAAGAGCCCTGAGCCCGGAAATTGAACCCCTTTCTTCGTCAATTCGCCTCACTTTCTCAACACCAAAGGTCTATTCAGACGCATGTAAAGATAACCGGCCGAGTCGGACCGGATCTTTTCGGCCCTTGGGAACCCGCCGCCGTCTTCCCTGCAGATTGTCAAGCACGAGCCTATCCAAGGAATAGGACCGCATGGATGAGGGCGGCGAGTACGAAAACAGAAAACAACAAGGAGAAAAAAGAGGGAGGTTTCATTTATGAGAAAAGAGTTTAAACCGGCAACTATTGTACTGCTTTCCCTGGCTTTGGCGTTCAGTTTTCTGAGCTGCTCGAAGCAGGTCGAGGCGGCAACCCAGGCCGAACTCGAGGACAAGATTCGCTCGCTGGAGTCGGCCCTTGCCCATCAGCAGCAGCTCGAAAACAGAATCAAGGCACTGGAAGAAGCTCTCGATCAGGCCAAGACGAAACCGCCAGCGGGTCGGCTCCAAAGTGGAAGTGGCCGGCGGCGTCGAGGCGGGCCTCCGCATGGCCAGCGGCGGTTCGGACCCCCGATCCACCAATCAGACCCTTGATAACTTCTTCGACACCAAGGACTTCCGCCTGGATCAGGCTTACCTCAAATGGAAGCCGCTGGACTCCATGTCCCTGGTTGGCGGCAAGTTCGACAATCCGCTGTGGACGCCCTCGGATCTGCTCTGGGACAGCGACATTACCCCCGAGGGAGCCGCGGCCAAACTAGCCTTTGGACCCTTCTTCGCCAATATGGGTTTCTTTGTCCTGGACGAGCATAGCGGTGACTCCAACGATCCTTTCATGGTCACCTTCCAGCCGGGAGCCAAATTCGACGTCGGTATGGTGGATTTCAAACTGGCCGCAACCGGGTACTGGTTCTCGGACATCACCAAATCCCCGCTCGAGTTTTCGGCTGATACCAACACGCGAAAAGACGACGGCTCCGACACCCTGCTATACGAGTACAACTCGGTATCCGTCGGCGCTGAGGTCGGCGTTAACCTCGAAGGGTTCGTGGAACGTGTAGCCCTGTTCGGCGAAGGCATCTACAACCCGGATCCGGATGAAGACGAATACGGCTGGCTGGGCGGACTCAAGTTCGGCTCCAAGAAGGTGGACGAATTCGGCAAATGGGAGGCCAAATACAGTTACCGGCGCCTTGAAAAAGACGCCTGGCTGGATACCTTTCCCGATTCGGACTTCTTCGGCGGAGCCACAGGGGTCCAGGGACACGAAGGGATCATTTCCTTTGGTTTGACCAGGCACTTCACCCTCGATATCGATTACTACCATGTGGAAGAGATCGAGGACTCGGACCAGGATCAGCAGTTGCTGCAGCTCGATTTCGTAGCCAAATTTTAACTCAACGATCCACTCGAGGACGGGATCGGTGACGCCCTCTTTCGAGAGAAAGCTTCTTCCGATCCCTCCGAGGGTGTTCCTCGGCCGTATGTGGGGGGCCGGGCGTTTACCGTTTCCAGAAGGCAGGCACGAGCAGCAGCAATACCGAGTAGATTTCGAGTCTGCCGGCGAGCATGAGAAAGCTGAAGATCCACTTGGCCGCATCGGGGAACGCCGAATAATTACCCGTTGCGCCCACCAGGCCGAATCCGGGACCGATGTTGTTCAACGTGGCGGCCACCGCTTCCACGCTGGTCACAAAATCGAATCCGAATATGCCGATCACCGCGGCTCCCAATGTGAAAACCCCCAGATAGATGACAAAAAAACCCACGATCGAGCTCACCATGCTCTCATCAATCACCTGCTTACCCACTCGAATCGTTCTCACCACGCGAGGGTGAACGGCCCTGAACAATTCTCTGTAGGCTGTTTTGATGAGAATCAAGATGCGGACGTGCTTTATCCCTCCACCTGTCGATCCGGCGCACCCACCCAAAAACATGAGTATGGTCAGCACGATTTTTGAAAATGCCGGCCAGGTATTGGTGTCGGCCGTACAAAACCCGGTTGTGGTGACGATGGATACGGTCTGAAAACCTGCGAACCGAACGGCGTCGACGATCCTTGTGTACAAACCCGCGGCCATGGTGTCCCAGGTCAGCGCAATCCAGGAAACCAGTATCACGGCGGAATAGAAAACGAACTCGCTGCTCTTGAAGTAGTTGAACCGCTTTCCGAATATGAGCTGATAGTGCAAGGTAAAGTTGACGCCCGCCACAAACATGAAGAAGGTGATTACGCCGTCGATGTACACGCTGTTGAAATAGCCCACGCTGGCGTTCTTGGTGGAGAAGCCTCCGGTAGCCATGGTTCCGAACGTATGAGTGCAAGCGTCAAACAGACCCATGCCGCCCAGTAGCAGCAGTACGATTTCCAGAAGCGAGACGGCGAGGTAGACCACCCACAGCCATTGGGCCGTGCGGCGTATTCTCGGCCCCAGCTTGTCCACCGACGGACCCGGCACCTCGCCTTTCAACATCTGGAGGCCGCCCACGGCCAGATTCGGAAGCACCGCCACCATCAGGACAACAATTCCCATACCTCCGAACCAATGCGTCAAGCTGCGCCAGAACAAGATGCCTTTGGGGAGCTTTTCGACGTCCGTCAGAATACTGGCCCCGGTCGTGGTATACCCGCTCATGATCTCGAAAAACGCGTCCGTTGGCGTGAAAAAACCGCTGAACACCAGCGGCAGCGCCGAGAACAAGGTGATCACGGTCCAGCCCAGAGAAGCGATGCCGTATCCTTCCCGGGCCCCGATCTGTTGATCCAGATGCTCCTCCCTGAGAACGATGATGCCGAAAAGGCCCGTTATAAGTGTGATCACGATGGCATACACAAAGGGAATGAGATCTTCGTGAAAGTAAATGGCCCAAAGCGCGCCGGCACACATGGCCAGAGCAATGAAGAGCAATGCGTATGAAATAAGATACAATACCGGTCGTATTTTCATAGGATTCGAAGCTGGACGGGAAACTCAGGCCCCACCGAAGTGGGTTCCGCCGGACAGTTCGGACGCTCTGGCGGGACGCGCCCGGAGATCATTCATTCAGACTCGTCGCCGTTCCTTTCACGCCATCAAAAACTTCTCAACATCCAATATGGATTCAGGTACAACGAAAATCAAAATGCGGTCCCCCGGCTCGATCCTGGTCAAACCGCTGGGTATGATGACCTGGTCGCCGCGCACAATGGCTCCGATGAGCGCACCCCTGGGAAATTTCAACGACTTCAAGGGCTTTCCCAATATTCGGGAGGAATCCTGAGCCACGAACTCAACCACTTCCGCATGGTCGCCTTTGAGCGCCGCGACGGAGAGGACTTTTCCTTTGCGGATGAATTGAAGCGTAGCGTCGATAGCGGCCAGATGCGTGCTCACCACCATGTCGATTCCCAGGGCGGAAATGACGGGTATGTAGCCGAAGGTTCGGACGCGGGTGATGGTTCGTTTCACGCCCAGCCGTTTCGCCAGGAGTGAGATCAATACGTTCCGTTCCTCGTCGCCCGTTGCCACTACCATGATATCCGCCTCGTGAACACGCTCGTCCCTAAGCAGTTCCTGATCCGTGGCATCTCCCCGGAGCACGACCACCCGTTCCAACAATCGCGCCATCTCCTGGCAACGGGACTCATCCACGTCGATGATTCGAGTATGGTAAGACGTTTTGTCGAGATGCAGAGCCAGGGTACGGCCGAGTTGCCCTCCGCCTATGATAACGATGTTCTTTACCGGTTCGATCCCCAGACCCAGGTCCCTGAGCATGCTCTCCTTGCTTTTCCGATCGCTGACCACATAGATCAGATCGCCGGGCAGGATGTAGTCTTCGCCGCCCGGCACGATCATCTTCTGATCGCGAATGATGGCGGCCACCAGGAAGTTGGCGCTGGGCTCCATTTCACGGAACGCGGACAGCCTCCTGTGCGACAACGCGGAGTCTTCCCTGATCTCGACCCCTACCAGATGAACTTTTCCCTCGCAAAATTGCAGGACGTCGGAGGCGCCCGGTGCTTCGAACAGCGCCAGTACCTTTTTAACGACTTCGGATTCAGGGTTGATAATCTGGTGAATATTAAAGGCGGGCTGTTTGAACAGATGCTGGTGCTCGAGGTAT
Organism: Deltaproteobacteria bacterium; assembly: GCA_016208165.1. Taxonomy (NCBI): domain Bacteria; kingdom Pseudomonadati; phylum Myxococcota; class Myxococcia; species Deltaproteobacteria bacterium. The sequence continues at coordinate 44,724 of JACQYL010000062.1, read as the reverse complement.
TCGGAGTTGCGTATTCGTGCGATTTTTACGGTATCCGGAGACACCATGTTGGCGAAGAGACAGGCCATGATATTGACTTCGTCGCTGTCCGTGACGGCCACAACGATGTCCGCGTGCTGAATTCCGGCCTTGGCCAGTAACGAAGGACTGCTCCCCTTACCCTCGAGGGCTTCGACATCCAGCGTGTCTTTGACGCGACGGATCATCAGCGGGTTTTGGTCGATGACCACCACGTCCTTGTTCTCTCTGCATAGTCGCTCGGCGATACGGTAACCAACCTCACCGGCGCCGACAATAATCGCGCGCAATGCACCCCCCCGACCGGGATTAAAGCCTTTCACATGGCGGCAGACACTACCGCTTCAGGCGCTTGAAGTCAAGGGGCCTACGTGGTAAAGCGGGACACCATGAGCTTCCTCGGATCTGCTTCGTCCGGGGCTATTTTGAAACGCCGAACTCCGAGCACGCGCAACCGCCGAAAGCCTGGAACCCATGGATATCCATAGAACATTGTGTTTTCCCGATGGCTTGAAGACCTGCTTCCGGTGTTGTCCGCCCATTCGCCCCGTGGATTACGACCATCTATTGTATCGGTCCTTTGTTGAACGGGAGTTGAGGGAGCACACCTCCGCCTTGAAGGAACGCCCCCCTGGTGTCAAACCCATAACAGGGTACAGTTGTTGGGGTCTAGGCTATCTGGACCCGGATTACAGACTGGTGGGATGTCTTCTGCATCCGGCGCGAAACAACGGTACGGATCTGCGCCACCTGATCGATTACGGAAGCAAATGCCGGACGGCGACGTGCAGGGAAGCGGTTCATTTCGAGGCATTGGCCGGCAGGCGCCAATCGTTTTGGCACGGGCTGTGCCTCGACCTGGATTCGTTCGAGTACTCGAGTCCCCGGAGCAACCCGCTGTTCCACGTTCTGCTGTGGGGGCCTCAATTGCTGACGTTCATAGCGGAAAAGGAATTACCCGAAATCGCACGAGATCCTCTCATTTTTGAACGGTATCCGTTTCTCAGGTTACCCCGGCCCGGGGCTCGACGGTATCTCGTCGAGCGGATCGAACGAAAATTTGGTCTGGAAACGATCTCTTCCCCCCGCTTCGTGGAACGATTCGAAGACTACCGAAAAACGCTCGCCCGTTTCCACGCCGACCCGGCAACGGTCCCGCCGGACGCGCCTTTCACGCATAGATTGGGTTTGGACGTCTCGTTCTCGGATTTCGTGCGACTCGAATTGAATTACAGGCGAATAACCCAACAACGCGCCCTCGAGCTGAGGGATCTCATCGATTCCGACATGTTGAAATGGTTTTCGTGACCGGGGTTGTCGGATTTCGCGGGGGCATCCGCTGGGTTACGCTCGCTTCGCTCCCTAACCCAGCCTACGAGCCCTTACCGCTTCTCGATGCCGTTGTGGCCGCAGACCGTAGACCGTAGGTTGGGTTGAGCGCAGCGAAACCCAACAACTACGACCCCTTACAGGCATTCGCTGGGTTACGCTCGCTTCGCTCCCTAACCCAGCCTCCGAGCCCTTGCCGCTTCTCGATGCCGTTGTGGCCGCGGACCGTGGGTTGGGTTGAGCGCCGCGAAACCCAACATATCCGGCTATTTCCGTTCGACCTCCCAGATTTCGCTTCCCCAAAAATCCCAGGGCAGCCTCCCCTCCTGAGTGGTTTGAGGATTCGTATCGAACACATGGTCCACGAAGTAGATGATCCTCCCCCTCCCTCCGGACAGGTTACGCACGCCATGGGCCACACCGGGCGGAATCCGAACCAGCCGGGAACGGCCGTCGCCCATGACGACCCGCATCCGGATTCCACTGCTGGCCGACTCCTTGCGTACATCCACCAGCACCAGCAGGAGCTTGCTGTCGGGCGGTGCGAACCATACGTCCGTCTGGGCGGGGTGCAGATGGAACGCTTTAATGACCCCGGGATCCATCTCGCTGTAGTTGATTTGCGCAGGCCTGAATCCCGGAAGGTTTTCAATTCCGCCTGAAACCATTCGCGCCAATTCCGTCAGTGCGCCGCCGTCGTCCGAATGCCGGGTCAGGTCAATGAATTCCACCCCTTCGATCTTCAGCGTTCCGCCGTATGTTTGAACCGTGTACCGAGCTTCAGCTCCAGAAACGAACTCCATGATTTTCCTCGCTTGTTTGGCTACTGTGAATGAGGTCAAGAACTCAGTCTTTTTCAGGCCATTCGACCCCTTGGCGCTCCTCGACAAAATAGCAGAATCGGTCCCATTCAACTTCTTTTTTCGTGACGGGACACCTCAGCTTCACCCTCCGCTGGGTGAGGCCGATCACTTCCCAATCTCCGCGTCTTGGCCCGCCCTGAATATGAATCCTTTGTCCGACCTCGAACTCGTAGGGAGCGAAGAAAACAACGGTATGAGCGTCCATGGCCATCGCCTCCAGGCGAGAGGAAATCGTATGCGCAGCGGATCCTTCCATTCCTATGAAGATCCTCTAGCGGTACCGCCTCGGAAAGTCAATACACCCGTGGAGTCCTAAACGGACTCGTCCGGAAGAAAATAGTGGCCGACACGGAAATCCTCCGGTATATTGGGAACGAACGGACGTGGTGCGGGATTCGAACGCGCTCCCGTCGCTTTGGATATCGAACGGAACATCGGACGGAATCATACAATGATCATCGGAGTCATATCGGATACGCATTTGACAAGGCCGACATCCGAACTCGAGGAGTTGAACCGGACCGTGTTCTCCGGAGCGGACCTCATCCTTCACGCCGGAGATCTGGTCGAGGTGGACGTACTTGAAGCGTTCACAGGCCAAGAAGTGGTGGCGGTTCATGGGAACATGGATTCCATCGAAGCCAAACATACGCTTCCTAAAATCCGGGTGATCGAACTGGAAGGACGCCGTATAGGACTCACTCACGGATGGGGCGCTCCCGGCGGAATGGAGTCAAGGGTCAAAACTCTGTTTGACCACGTGGACATCATCGTATTCGGACATACTCACCAACCGTGCAACCGCGTCGAGGACGGCATCCTGTTCTTCAATCCCGGAGCCTTCGCCGGACGATTCTACGGGATTGGCAAGCGAACGGTGGGGCTGCTCACCCTGGACGAGACCATCGAGGGCGAGCACATTGTCGTTTGAAGCCGTCAGGGAGCAGGTGCGAAGCCTCTAGCGTGCTTTTGCCGCGTCATCCGGCGCCGTCCGAACCGTCTTCGCCGGATCGGAAAAGACAACGGGTTTGTCGATCAGAGCTTTAATACCAATCCCAAACACTTTCTCGTCGCCATCTTTATGCATCCTTAAGCGCTTCAGCGAAGGGGGGTTCCGGCCTCCCCTTCGCCAAACCCTGGGGACGATCAAGGATACATCGTTCGCACCCCGACGCTCTCATTGCCCATGTCTCTCCACTCTCCGCTATTCGATGGCTCCGGCGGTTTTGAGCGTCTCGATGTCACGAGGGGAAAGCCCCCAGTCTTCAAGCACAGCGTCCGTGTGCTCGCCGGGCCTCGGAGGCGGCCCCTGGATCTTTGCCCGTGTTCTGCTGAAGCGGGGCGCCGGAGAGGGCTGCGCAACGCCCTCGATTTCGACGAAGGTTTTCCTCGCCACGTTATGGGGATGGCTCACGGCCTCCTCGAAGGTCAGCACAGGGGCAAAACAGACGTCCGAGTCTTCCATGATGCCGCACCACTCGTCTCGGGTCTTTGTTTTGAAGATGGCGGCTATTTTCTCCTTAAGTCGGGGCCAATTGCGCGGCGCCATCTGGTCCTTGAAATCGGCATCCTCGATCCCGGCATGTCTCAACAACAGTTCGTAGAACTGAGGTTCGATCGATCCGACGGAAATCCAAAATGGGCTCCGCCGTCGAGCATGTTGACGCCGCGTTGGTCTTTCCACTTCCCGTCGGCCCTGAGGCCGTAAAAAGCCGCCATTAGGACGGCCGCTCCATCGACCATGGCCGCGTCGATCACCTGCCCCTTTCCGGACTTAACAGATTCGTACAGCGCGCATACGATGCCGAAGGCGAGCAGCATCCCACCGCCTCCGAAGTCCCCCACCAGATTTAGAGGCGGTACCGGTTTCTCGCCGGGCCTCCCGATGGCATGAAGCGCGCCGGACAGGGCTATGTAATTGATATCATGCCCCGCCGCCTGCGCTAAGGGGCCTTCCTGTCCCCACCCGGTCATGCGTCCGTATACCAGCTTCGGATTTCGCTTCAGGCACTCTTCCGGACCGAGCCCCAGCCGTTCCATGACACCCGGTCTGAAGCCTTCCAGAAGGACATCCGCACGTTCGATGAGCTTCAGCAGCGCCCGCACCGCTTCCGGTTTCTTCAGATCCATGGCGATGGACCTGCGACTCCGATGAAGGATCTCATATTTAGCGTCGGACATGACGCCCTTCTGACCCTTTCTATCCACTCGTATGACTTCCGCGCCCATATCCGCAAGCATCATGGCGCAGAACGGGCCCGGTCCTATGCCGCCCATTTCGATGATCTTCACTCCGACGAGCGGTCCCATTCGAGGCTCCTCCTTTGCTTTGATCATGTGAATTTCCTCATCACGATACACCGGTCAAGCGACGGCGCTATCCTTATCAGCCCGTTGAAAAAGCCGGGTTATTACAGGCCGTTGGAAAACGATGAGATGCAAGGCGCACAAATCCCGAGGAAAGGCGTACATAGAGTACGTCGCAGTGACGAGGGATGAAGCGCAACGCCGCAGATCGCGTTTTTCAGCAGCCTGTTATGCTCCGGGTTCCGTTTCCCGGACAGTCGTCCGGCTGCTCCCATCGCACCACTATTCCACGCCTTCGGTAAGGAGTATCAGAACCGGATCCTTACGGCAACCGCGTTTCCCAAGTCACGACTTGAATCTTCAGGAAATGCTCCCCCCACAGGCAGTGCGTACTAGACCCACGAGGGGAAAACGGTTCCATTCGGGAACCATCTATGGTATAATATAAAATATTGTTCTCTTTCTGAGCGCACGGACGCTGCCAAGATCCGCTTCACTTCCTTCATCCGAATCCTCCTCGACTGCTGTGATGAAATCCGGTTCACCGGCGACAATTCCCGCGCGGATTCGATCTCGAAGCCCACGCATCAGGCCTTTGTGATCATGGGTGTCTCATGGCGCTGTTCCCCGTTTCTGACAGTGGAAGTGTTCAATCAAACACCAACAACAAGGAGTTAAAAATGGAAGAAAAAATAAGGAATTATGAGACGATGCTTGCCGTCACCAAAGAAATCTCCATGTCAAAAGATCCCGATGTGGTGGTCAAACTGGTCGTCGAGAATATTCATAAGAGTCTGAAGACGAAGGGATGCGCATTATTTCTCCTTAACCGGAAGACCAAGGAACTCGAGATCGCCGCATCATCCGGATTGAGTGACGAATATCTGAATAAGGGCCCGATCAGTGCTCTACGTTCCATTGCCCAATCCCTGGAGGATGGTCCGATCGCCATCTTCGACGTTTCGGATGATCCACGGATTCAGTACCCGGAGGCGGCGAAAAACGAAGGCATCGCTTCGATTCTCTCCGTACCGATCCTGGTGCGCGACCATCCTATTGGCGCCCTCCGCGTGTATACGTCCGATCCCTGGGAGTTCACCATGGACGACGTGAACTTTGTCCAGGCGTTGGCGCAACTCGCAGGAATGCGCATCGAACTTGCGCGCATATACTCGGGCATGGCCGACAGCATCGATCTGTTGAAGAGCAAAGTGTACGAAAAAAGCTGAATTTCAGAGGGGTGGGAATTCGTGGTAACCACGATACCGGAAAATCATTCAGCTCGGCAGGGAGGAAATCTCGACCCTCCGAGCTGAAACCATCACGAGAGTTCTTGTTTACCGCGAAAAATGAAAACGTAGTCTTCCTTATTCACATCAATCGTCAGGTTACCTCCTCGCGATTCGGCATAGCTGACCCAGCTGGGTCTTCCTTCCACGCAACACTCGGTTTCGTGAGGGGAATAACACCCGCACGCCCTGCTGAACCAACTGAGGAGCATGGGATCGCTGTAATAGGATTTAGCCAAATCTTCCGCCGCCCTTTTGGCGTGTGAGAAGTCGCTTTCCGTCTCGCCCAATCCATACGTTCATGTACCGTTATTCATGCCAAGGCAGGTAATTCACGGCAACATTAGTTGTAGGACTAATATACGATCTTTGTGATCGATCATATCAAAACAACAATATTAATCACAGTCTATCCGGGTGTTGTTTATATACAAATTAGATGCAGTTTATTCATCATCGATACTGACATAGCTTACATTGGCCACATCATGTAGTAAAGCGAACAATTCATATAAGGCGTATTCTATTCATCGACAGGAGCAATCAACACAAAATACTGTAACATAAGCAAGGCAGACGCCTATTTGCCGTTCGAAACGTACACCTTAAGGCCGGATCCCTCCTGGCTGATGATTTTAACGGTAACCTTCCGAGCCTCATCTTCGAACGTGGATTTTCCTTTTATCGTAAACGGCGCTCCTTTCAACTCCGGAACGGCCGGATCGGCGTCGATCACCTTTATGGGAGATCTTCCGTGGCGGCACTCGGAGACCTTATCGTCGCAATAGTAGATCAGGACGCCGTGGGAAGGAAGGTTTCTATCGGGCCCCACGGGCTGCCGATTCTCGATCAGGTAGTACGCGGTCGAATCGATAGGCGCCCGAATCGTCAACACGCCGGATCGTCCCTCGCTCAACGGCCCCAGGATGACGGTCCTATCCTCACCTCTCGGCACATCGGTCATCTTTCGGGAAGGGATCCAATTCAGTCTCATCTTGGTCCAGGCGCATACGCCCGGGGGTCCTTGTCTCAGGTCGTAGAAGTGACAGGACATGGGATCGTAATAGCCCACATGGATCAAATAGAACTGGTAATAACCCCGGAAAGGTCCGGACTGAGCCTGAAGGTCATGGTCATACAGGCAAGGCAGAATTCGCTTGCCCTCTTGCACTCCGCCCATAATGTGGGCCATGTCATGGAAGACGACTCCAGCGTGGGCGTTTTCGCAGTATATGGCTACCCCTCCGGGAATCTCCTGACCTCTTTTCTTCGTTTTTATGGGCAGTTCGGTTTGCCAACCCAGCATGCCCGGATACCCGCACAAACCCATCATGCCGTAATCTTGGGTTTTGGCCCCAAGAGAAATGAACACCATCGAGTAGTCCGAGAGGTTTTCGTCCTCGTCCGCGAGGTCCAGGCTGTCCTGGATCAACCGTAAGACTCTCGAGTTATCCACTTCGAGGTTATGCTTTGAAAGTCGATAGCTTTTCACCTCATGAGGAAGCGTGTACCAGTTCGTTACCTTCCCGGTGATCCGGGCCTGCTCATAGGATACGCTTTGCAGGTAACGGTTCAGTTTATCGAAATACTTCTGTTTTTGCGTTTCGATGGAAAACGACGGGTCAATGTCCGGAAATTTGGCCATGATGACCAGCACCTTCTGGTCGCCGACGGCTTTTTGAGAAACCGCGAACGCGAAAGAGACCCCGGCTGTTTGTGACATCACCAAGGCAACGATTGCCAGAACCGCTAAACAGGATTTCATATTTCGCCCCTCCCCTCTGACGTGGAAGCTTTCCAACGACCGGCCGACACGGCGCAGGGCGTCCCTCGAAGCCCACGCCGACACGCCGGCCGTTTGCGGCCGGTCAAAAAAACAGACCTCTTCCGGGCGAAATCGCCCGTTGGGAGGTCTTGAATCGGCGCATGCTCAACGTCTTTTTTCATTCGTAGTTCCACCGGGGAAAAAGACACGGTTCCTATTAACTCCCAGACTATGTCCGGTAACACGGAGGCGTCAAGGAATTTACGTAGGGGATGTTTTCCGATATAATGCATTCTTTGCGAGGCGTTGCCGTCGGCATCGGCTTGTCAAAGATGTACATCTTCAGAGAATGGCGTTGTGCCGATGCGAAGCATAGGGTAAAATTTTGGTTTGGCTCGAAGAAGCTGCTATGGCCAGGGCAATGACGGCCGCCACCGCCGAATGAAGCGGACAACGAGTCGGATCCGTTGGTGAGTCCGGTCCTTCCGGAACGTCTGGAGAAGGATCCGGTAGGCGATCGAAAACGGGCGCGTACCATCTCCGCTCATGATTCACCACCTCCGTGGTTCCATTTCCGCTTTCGGCGGGTTCTGTGCACGCTCGTAGAAGCCCTTGAAGCGGATGTATGTCCTCTCTTTATGGTTGATCAGAAACACAAAAACCGTCTCTCCGAAATCGCCAAGAGTCTTTTCCGAATAGAGCGGTTACCGTCCATTCCCCACGTGCTCCATCAACTGGTGGAAGCCGTGGGTGACAATAGGACGGACGCGGCCAAGCTGGAGAGGATCATCGAGAGCGATCAGGGGTTGGCCTCCAAGGTGTTGAGCCTCGCTAACTCCCCCTTCTACGGCTTCTCTCAACGGATCACCACCATAAGACGGGCCGTCGTCGCACTAGGATACAAAGAACTGCAACTCCTGGCCCTGGGTACCTGCCTAACAAAAGTCTTCGATCCCGGCATGACCCCCCCGCAGTTTGACGCGAAAGGCTTGTGGACTCACAGCCTCTCCGTTTCCTGGTTCGCAAGGGAACTGTCGGAAAAAGCGCGCTACGATTCTCCGGGCGAAATTCTGGTGGCCGGGCTGATGCATGACATCGGCAAGCTGATACTCAGCACGCACTTGCACGAGGATCTGTCCCGGATCATCGAGAAATTGGACAACGGGGAACCCTACTACCAGGCCGAGGAAGAATTGGGCGTTCCCCATACGCTGTTGGGCTATATGCTGGCCACGAAGTGGGGCTTGCCCAGTATTCATCTGCTCGCCATCCGGTACCACCATAATCCTTTCGCGGACAACTATTGCCCTTTTTCGACCTCTTTGATCGCACTGGCGGACAGAGAAGTGAAACGTTTAGGCTTCGGCTTAATACACAAGTCACGCCCCATTGATAACGACTACATACTGAAGCAGACTCGACTGGAAGAAGACATGGTCGAGGAGGTAGCGAGAAACGCGAAGGAAGCGCTTCCCAAATTGATCGGCGGATGGCAGGAAGGACTGTTTGATGGACAACATGCCTAACGGATCGGACAACCATAAACTTGCCGAACAGATCCTGAATCTGTCCGAGAGGCTGAATGAGATGAGTGGAAGGCTCGGATCTTCTGTGCGTCTTCTATCTTCGATTTCCGCACTGACCTCGATTCCGGCCGGAATCGAATCTCTTCACGTTGCCGCCAGACGCATCACCGAGACCATCGTTGCGGAACTGAATGATGTGACTGCCTGCTCACTGCTGACATACCGTGAAGAGACCGACAGTCTTCAATTGCTGGCCGCTTTCGGACAGATGGAGCTTCTGGGGCTTGATCATGCCGGCTACAATCGGGCTCTCTCCTTTCGGCCGGGGGAAGGTATCGCAGGCCGGGCCTTTAAGGACAACCGTCCCATTTTCTGGGACAGCCAAAGCCCCCACGCCGATCTGCTGAAAAAAGAGAGCGGACTTTCAACGCCTATTTCCCTGGCGGCCCTGCCCTTGGAATCCATGGGCCGGAAACTAGGGGTCATGAACATCTCCTTCGGAGAGGAAAAACCGTTCGACCGGCCGCGCCAACGGGAAACTATCTTGCTCGGCAACGTGGTGGCCACCATTCTTCGAACCTTCCTGCTGAAAGACGAGATTGAAGGCGCCTCCCGTCGACCGATCCGAATACAGGACCGGAACCAGTTGGAATTCCCGGAAAATGCCGGAGCGAAACGGGCCCTCCAAAGCAGAATCCGAGAGCTGAATATATTGCATACGTTCGCCCGGCAGGTTGGCCTTGATCTTTCCATGGACGGGGTCATCGGCTCTGCCCTACGCTTGGTCGCCGAGTCCGTGGCCCCGGACGGGGCGTATTTCTTTCTGCGCGATGGGAACCGATTGCTGACCCGAGGATCCATGTCCGGGGGGAAAGAGGAGGACCCGAAAGACCCCGGCATCCACTTGATGGGGGAATGTCTCTGCGGACTGGCGGCCGAACATGGGGAACCGGCTTTTTCCTACGACATCCATTCGGATCCGCGCTGTATACGCGAAGAGTGCAAGCATGCGCATTTCAAGTCCTTCGCTGCTCTACCTTTGATCAGCCGCGGCCAGGCCATCGGACTGATCGGCATCGGATCGCTCACCCATCGTCGATTCGACGAAGAAAAACCGTTCCTGCAGGCTATGGCCAACGAAGTCGCCCTGGCCCTGCACAACGCTCAACTGTTGGAACAGCTCCATCAGAGGGCGGAGGATCTGCAACAGCGCTTGATCGAAATCGAGATGACCCAGGAAGCGCTCAAAGAATCGGAACAGCGTTTCCGATATCTGTTCAACGGCATCAATGACTGGATCTCCACTCATGATATCGAAGGCAACATCCTTACTGTAAATCGCAGCGCCGCTGAAGCCCTGGGCTACGCCGAAGAAGGAGTGGCGGGAAGGAATATGTCCGAGTTCATAGCCCGGGATGTCGATCCTGAGTTGTTTCAATCCTATTTGGAGAAAATCAAGGAAGAAGGCCAAGCATTCGGAGTGGTCAGTTACGAGTCAAGAGAAGGCGCCAGGTACCTGATCGAGTACCGGAGCGTCTTGGTGACGGACCCTGATGGAAATGTATTCGTCAACGCCGTGGGGCGAGATATTACGGGACGCTACGAGGCCGATAGAAAGATGAAGCTGCTCCAGGACCAGCTTCAGCAGGCCCAGAAAATGGAGGCGTTGGGCACTCTCGCCGGCGGCATTGCCCACGACTTCAACAATCTCCTGCAGGTCATCAGCGGGCACTCGCACCTGATGCTGGATTCTCACTCACTGGACCGAGCCAACGAGGAACGGTTGACGAGCATCTCGCTGGCGGCGGAACGCGCAAACGCTTTGGTCCGGCAACTTCTGACCTTCAGCAGAAAAATCGAACCTAAACTGTCTTCCATCGATCTGCATGATGTGGTCAGGGAAACCCTGCTGCTGTTGGAACGAACCATTCCAAAGATGATCGCCCTTGAGGCCCGTCTTCCGGGCGGACTGCTAAAGGTGAAAGCCGACCCGGCTCAACTGGAGCAGATACTGTTGAATTTGGCCACCAACGCACGCGACGCCATGCCGGAAGGTGGAAGGATCACCATCGAATGTGAGAACGTTCGAATCGATTCGCATACCAGACCGCAGCCTCTGCCCTTGCCCGACGGAGACTACGTCCGCATCGTCTTTCAGGACAGCGGACCGGGAATTCCTCCCAACATCCTCGCCCACATCTTCGAACCCTTTTTCACCACAAAAGAGTTGGGCAAAGGAACCGGCCTGGGGCTCTCGACCGTTTTCGGCATCGTGAAAGCCCATGGAGGCTACGTTGATTCCGTTAGCCCCCCCGGCGAAGGAGCCCGTTTTGACATATGGCTGCCGGCATTGTCCGGATCCGGCGACGCCGTCTCGAAAACAGAAAGCCAACCGCAAGACGACGAAGAATCCCCGGGACAGGAAACCATCCTGGTGGTCGACGACGAACCGGTCATAGCCAGGCTGCTGCGAGACTACCTGCATCAGATGGGTTATTCGGTCTTCACGGCCGAAACAGGGGAACAGGCGATCGAAATATATCAGAAGGAAAAAGCCGGAATTGATCTCATGATCCTTGATCTCGACATGCCCGGCATGGGAGGAAAGAAGTGCCTGAAGGCTTTGAAAGAACTGGACCCCCATGTGCAGGTGGTTGTGGCCAGCGGATATTTCACTCACATCGAGCAAGAAGAATTGATGAACCTCGGCGCATTGGACATCATCAAGAAACCCTATAAACTGCGAGACATGAACGCCCTTATCAGGAAATCGATCAAACATTCCGATTCGCCCCCCCGATATTTTGAAGAACCCAATTTAAAGGAAAAATAAAGGAGACCGGACGATGTCATTACACCGAACCGAACCCGTGTCCATTTGGATGAGAATCCTGTTTGTGTCCCTCTTCTTGTCAGGATTCTTCTCGACCTCGATCGAGCCCGCACACGCCGACGATGTCAAGTCGCTTCTGAAAGAGGCGAACAGTGAATTGAGAACCGCTGAACGACTTATGTTTGAAGGGAAAACCGACGAGGCCATCGCCGCCATTCCCAAGATCAAATCCCTCATCGACCAGGCCAAATCGGCCGACCCGGGAAACGTCTCCGTCAAGACCACGGAAAACAAGATGGTCAAGTTCATAAAAGATCTCGAACGGCGCACGGGAAAAGACGTCGGCGCAGGCGCGCTGACGGCCCAAAGCGAAAGCAAGGAAACAAACCTTCCTCCCAAGCCCGAAGTCAAAACCGTCGAAAAATCGGCGGTTGAGCAGCCGGCTATGGTCGCATCAGGAGTCAAGCTTCCCGGGGAAGTGAGCAGCAGGTTGGAAAAAATGGATGCGGCGCTGAAAAAAGGAGATGTGAAAGCGGCGCAGCGTTTGATGGGCGAAATCGAACGAGGATATTCCGACCATGTCAACCATCCGGAGGTGATCGCGGCAAGAGAACGCCTCGCGTCCCCCTCCTCAGGTCAGGGCGAAGCCGCAGCCCCTTCCTCCAAGACGACCGTCACGGCTCAAGAGAAGGCCGCCGGCACGGCCAAGCTGCCATACGAGGCCCGTCGGCCCATGGATCAGATCAATGCTTCCTTCAGATCCGTCGAAAGCGGGATAGCCAAACTGAACGATCCCGATTATAGGGGCTCCAAAGACCAGGTGATCACGAATTTGCGCTCCAGCTTGTCGGATATTGAAACGACATTGACCGAAGTCCGGGAACTTGCCGCCCGGAAAGGGGTCACTTCACACCCGGATATTCATCAGGCGGAAGCCCTCCTTGCTAATATGAAAACATCGGTTGATGAATCGGTAGCCGAATATGAGCGGACCGGGGCTATCGCCGAAAAACAGAGTCAAGGAGTCAACAAGGACGTCGAGGCCCTTAGACTGGAATACGAACGCCTGAGAATCGTGTTCGACAAAGCTCCGGGCGTCCCGATCTACTACAATGACCTCAAGCCGGTGGAAGAAACCATATTGGCCATCGAGGACTTCGAAAAGAATGAACTCCCCAAGGTCACGCCGACGATGGAGGCCTTCGCCGAAAAATACGGCTCAACCGGCGAGGAGATCGAGAGGACAACTTCGGAACTAGGGTATTCCGGGCAGGGTCGGGCCGCTTTTCCGTACGAAGAACTCGTCAAAGGAGTACGGAATGTTCGACTGACGCGGACCGTTATGGCGGAAGATCTCGCCAAGAGAGTCCAGGACAAGCTGCAAAACCTTCCCCGCCTCCATGACTTCAACCGGTTGCAGCAACACGACGTCATCCGGCAGTGGCTGCAGATGGCTCAACGCTTCTCCCCGGACCATCCAATGGTTAAAGAGCTCACGGCCGGCATCGAGCCCAAGCTGGCGGATGACACGGCGTCCTTCAAACAGAGAATCGCAGATCGAACCTGGCCCAAGAACGCCTCGAACGCTCCGGACAACGCCGACGAACTGGTCGAAGCTGCCATGGACTACTTCAACCAGGTCAACGCCCAGGATAAAGATCCCCGCACCCAGCTGGCGGTTGTGATCACCGGTCCGTGGTCGGTCCAACAAACCAATCTCCTGGGGGAACCCATCATGTACGGGCTGCCGGTGCTTGGCGCCGTCCAACTGGACCGCGAGAATCACAAGAATCTGGCGAGAGTGTTCGTACTGACTCTTCGCACCGCTGAAGGCAAAGGAGTCAAAATGGCGCCCCCCTTTGTGTCCGACACGGTGGGGGACAGCTATTACATGCCGGCCGACAAGGTGAGATAGCTTTGTTTTCCGCAAAATAGCCGGAGAAAATCCATCGCAGGCCCTGAACGCGAGTCGGCGCGGACAACCGGTTGTCCGCGCCGACCACGAATCATATCCCAATAGACAGATGGAGAGAACCTTCCGGCAAGCGGAGGTTCTCTCTCTACTGAATATTAGTGAACGGTCCCGATCATATCCATTTCGTTCGAAGATAGAACCCGATCGATATCCAACAGGAGTTTAACGCCCCCTTCTATCTTAGCCATGCCTAGAATGTAGTCCATGTCTGCATTGCCGCTGAACAAAGGCGTTTCCTCTATATTTTCACCCCTGATGTTCAACACCTCCGACACGGAATCCACCACGACTCCGAAAAGGACCGTTCCGCTCGTTCCCGATATTTCCACCACGATGATGCAGGTTCGTTCCGTATAGTCCGCCGATTCCAGGCCGAACCTCAGCCTGAGATCGATCACGGGAATCACTTTCCCGCGCAGATTGATGACTCCTTTGACAAATGCCGGTGTCCGCGGTACGGAAGTCACTTCTATCATCCCAATGATTTCCTTGATCTTAAGGATGCCGATCCCGTATTCCTCATCATCCAGACTGAACGTAAGGTATTTTCCTTCCTTGTCGACAATCCCATTGACCGACGCATCCATTGTTTTGGTAGTTCTTGACATCTACTGGCCTCCCCGTCCGAGCAAGACTCTGTATCCTGTTCGATAAAGTACTATTATATCAATTAATTAACCTATGCCATGGCAATTTGCCAAGGCGGTCTCTTACCAGTGTGTTAGTATCTTATCGGAACAATTCCTGTTAACTTGATCCTTTTCTCTCTGGAAATGGTTTCTTCTGCCTTGCGTGGCTGGAACATGAAGACGCGAAGAGAAGGGCGGCTGAGCCGCGGGGAAAGGCCGCCCGAATGGGAAAGAATAGGGTGACGCGGCCCGGGAGGTTCTTCAGACTGGAACGGAAAAAAATTCGACGGCGTTTCTGAACAGGATGCGGTCTTGCGTGTCCGCGGAAAGATCGAAAGCCATCACCCGCTTGATCTCCCGATCCCAGGCGTAAGGAATGTTCGGAAAATCCGTGCCGTACATAATACGATCGGTACGCATGCCTTCAAATTCGGACGTGATGGTATACGGAAAATATTCCGCCAGCATCATGGTGGTGTCGACCCAGATATGATCGAAGCATTCGAGCAATCCGCGGTAGGCTGAAAACTCGTCCGCACCCAGATGCGGCACACACAGTTTCAGATCGGGATGATTCTGCAGGACCGTTTCCACCTTCCCTGCAGCGCACAAGTCATAGGGATCACACGCATAGGCTTCGCTCTTGGGTTCCCGCCCGACATGCATGATCAGCGGCTTTCCTTGCTCGGCGCAGACTTCGTAGATCTCGTTCATAGCCCCGCTTCCCATATCGAAGCACTGGACGTGGGAATGCAGTTTCACTCCATGCAGGCCGAGTCCGAACGCTTCCTCTAGGATCTTCCGCGCGTCCCTCTCGCCGGGAAACACGGTGGCCATGCCGATCGCCTTTTCGTTTCGTTGGCACAACCGGGCCATAAAAGAGTTCAGTTCCCGAGCGATTCCCGGCTTGTGTGCGTATTGAAGGGCGGCGATCCGGTCGACCCCCCTCGAGAATAGATAATCGAGCGCCTCTTGAGCCGTCAGTTTGTACCTTATGGGCCAGGCGTGCGTGTCGAACCATTTACGTATGGCTTCGAAGATTCTGTCGGGAAACACATGGACGTGACAGTCCATAACTCGGGTTACGGAAGCGGGCACACGGTCGGCTTCCGCATCGCCGGGTGCGGGCATGGATTTGGTCAATTGGTTGGTTGCGGCCCGAGGCTCGCGCGTCATCGCGATCATTCCTTATGAGTCGGAGATGGCTAAGCGGAAAAGAGTCCGGACCACACCCCCGATTCAGGGTTTGCTTCAGCGGCGTGTCTTAAATGCAATCCGCCGCCGGCATCTACTACCGCTGAGCCTCCATTCTCATCTTCGGAGCCAGCTCACGAATCTCTTTAAGATCCTTTTTCATCTTGGCAAAGCCGTACCATGTGGCGAAATCCGGATTCATGTGAAACGAAGATTGAAACGTTTTCATCCGGTGATCCATGAACATTTCGTACAAGATCAACTCGATTTTCGTGTTCACTTCATAAAACGAGAGCAAATCGGGATACGCAAAATACCCCTCCCGCATCGGGATGATACCGTCTTGATAAAGACTTCCCACAATGTGAATCGCTTCGGCAAAGAGACGATCCGCTTCCCGCAGCATGACATCCCCGTTCTGGATGTTTTCCTGGTAGAAGCCGGCCGAGTGGCACTCGGCGCAGACCCGGGCGTAGCGATTTCGCTCTGCTTCAAATTCCTCTTTCGTCAGACGAGCCAGTTTGATGCGTTTCACCAGATCCAGCCGCGGCGTCGGGTTGCCGGAGGGATCCAATACTCCCAGACCTTTGAGGATCGTAATGCGATCCGCCAGCCATCCCTCATCCTCCTCAGGAAGGCGCACACCCAGAAAACCCCAGGCGGAGAACACTCGGTGATTGCCTTCGGGCATGTGGCAGGTCTGACACGTGGGGGCCCTTTCAAGGTTCTCCGAACCCATCGCGCGGTTGGTCAGGTAAGTGACACCGTGCTTCGATCCGGACCACATTTCCCATTGGGCGTGATCAAATCCCATATGGCAGGGCAGGCAGGCTTCGGGCTGTAAAGCTTCTTTCTTGGAGAAGGCGTGACGCGTATGGCAGCTCTGGCAGTCCATACCGTAAGGATAATACCTCCGACTCTCGTCGCTTTTCACCCCCAGCGCATGGCATCCCCCGCAACCCTTCTGCCCTTCTATGAACACCTTGGGCTGGGCGTGCGTATAGGGCATGGCCTGCATGGCCGCAAGCCCCAGCGCGTGCTTTCCATCCAAATATTGCTCCACTCTGGCCTTGTGGCAGGTGCGACACGTTTCGAAAGTGGGGAGCTTGGCTTTATCCACGTCGTCGGAATCCAGGTGTTCAAGACCGTGACAATCCGAGCAATCCAGTTTTTCAGCCATTTTGGACCGATTGAAATCCTTGGCCTGCTTGGGCGCGATTTTTTCGTGACAGGTTTCGCACGGGGACGGTTTGGCCCAGCTGAAGCTTGCGGACCACCACGTACCCAGGCATAGACTCACGAGAGCGATCAGAATCGACCTGGCTTTCAGCATGCATACCTCCCCTGCCGACACCTTGGAAACTCAGGGAAACCGCCTTCTTCCCTTTGTCCACATTCCAGGCGGCGCCGGTATTAAGAGGACTACCGATTCCCCGTTCCACAACGGGTACCCATTCAGAACAGTTTTCGGACCAGGGGCGGCCGATAAAAACCTACGTCGGCTTCCGGTGCCCGGCGTGTTGTCGCCTCCGTCATCCCGAGTACGAATCACTCCGGCAAGATCACCCGAACCTGTGCATCCCGCCGATGACCGGTGAGACAAACGCCTGAGGGCTGAAGACGATGGAGAAGTTCGACCGGGAGTCCCCTGACCTGCTCCTGGGGACTTTACCAGACTTGGGATGGAAGATTCAAATGTATTGAGGAAGTAAACACCTGAAGGGACGTCCGGGGCGCCCCCTGCCCCTGTGCTTCCAATCGGATCGGAAGGACTATTTCACGGCAAGGGAAACGGCCCGGCATCGATTCAGGGCGTTTGTGCAGGCGGAAACGCCGGGTTTCTCAAATGGGCGGCGCTATGGTCACCAGTATGCGCAGGGCGGTTTTCGCTCTGACGCCGTGAGGCTCGGCAATATCGGAAATCAGGACATCGCCGGCGACCGCGGGCAGAACGGCATTGTCCTCGCCAAGGAACTCCCCTTCTCCCTCGAGGACGGCGATACTCACCTGCCCCTCGATGTCGTGGGAATGTACCGGCAGCTCCTGACCCGGGTTGAAGTTGAAATTCAGTATCTTAAAATATGGGGAATCATGCACCAGCAACCTCGTAAACGCCTTCTCGGAAAAACCGTTGTTTTTATACACTTCCACCTTTTTCATGATCTCCTCCTCCCTTGGCCGTTCATGCTGCGCATTGATCTCTGTGGACGATCCCGCCTTGACGTCCGATGACGATCTCTCCCACGGGTATCTGTTTGCCGGCGGCTGCGGCTCCCTTTCTGACGATCATGGGCAGGGCCGAGCAACACGGAACTTCCATGTCCACAACCGTGACGCTTCTGATATCGGCGGCTTTGAAGATGTCCGCAAATCGCTGAACATATTCCTCCACGTCATCGAATTTGGGACATCCCATCAACACCACTTTGCCCTTCAACAGATCCTGGTGAAAGGCGGGATAGGCAATCGGGGTGCAGTCCGCCGCCACCAGCAGATCCGCTCCTTTGAGAAACGGAGCCGTGGGAGGGACCAGCCGAATCTGCACCGGCCAGTGGGTCAGTTGAGACTCGGAAGAAACGTTTGTCCGCGGCGCATTGGCCCGGCTGCACTCGCTCGCGGACGGAAAGGTCATGACGCCCGCCGACGGGCATTTGGAAACAACCGGCGGCGCCTCTTGCGGTTGTCGCGTTTCTTTTTCATTCAGGTAGTGCTCGACCGCCTGCTCGTCAAAATCCTCGGCCTCCCGCTCCATGATCCGAAGGGCTCCGGTGGGACAGTCACCCAAACAGGCGCCGAGTCCGTCGCAAAACTTTTCCGCAACTAAACGGGCCTTGCCGTCCCGGACTTCGATAGCGCCTTCAGCGCAAGACGGAACGCAACTCCCGCATCCGTCGCACAACGATTCGTCGATCTCGACAATTTTTCTTTTTATTTTCATGACTTCCTCCCACAATGCTCACGCGGCCAAGGCTTCAATATATCCAGCGGATTATGCTATGCTCCATGGTTTAGAAGCGCTTTCCTCGCGGTCTCCCGCCCGTTTTCAGTGAGGAACGACCGATTGATGCGTTCTTTCATCTTTTCCGATTCCGGAGATTGATCTTTCGCCTGTTCCTCGAGATTGGTAATCAGATCCGCGTCGTATACCACTTTGAAATTCACGGAGTCATCACCCCGCGGCGAATGATGATGGCTTACGATGTCGCAGACCTCGTCGATCAGATGCTCGTTGGCGCCCAGCTTGGTCAGAATGGTCCTGGCAATGGGCGGCCCTTCCTCGTGCTGATATCGCGCGGCCGTGCTCTGGTATTTCCGTTCCGCTTCGTGAATGCCGATGTCATGCAGATAGGCCGCACACAGGATCACCGCCAGATTACCGCCTTCCTCCTTGCCGATGGTCTCCGCGTATCTGGCCACCCTGGTCGCATGGCCTATTCTCTTGAAATCCCTTCCGAAATACCGCTTCATTTCGATGGCGACCCGGTCCTTCAGAAGATCGTCCCGTTCCGCCAGAAGCTCCGGAGGCAAGTTTCCCAGGCACTGTTCCGCATACTTGCAGTAGGAAGCACATCCGAAATCCATCCTCGGATTCACCACGCGTCGGCCGCATCCCTTGCAGTTACGCGCCGGCTCGTCTTTGAAAAACTCAATCTCTTTCCCGCATCCGGGACACCTGGTCTCGAATATGGCTCCGGGTTTCCAGTATTGGGTCTCCTGTCCGGGACACTTCATAACACCTCTCCTGCCCTTGGCGTTGGATTGCAGGGGGGAATCCCCCCTGCTCATAGAACTTAACCAAGAATGGCCTTCAAGTCACCCTCCGGGGTGGTGATAGGCATGATATTGAAGTTTTTCACCAGCACATCGAGCACGTTGGGGGTCACGAACGCGGGCAAAGACGGCCCCAGGCGAATGTCTTTGATCCCTAAGTGCAGCAGAGTCAGAAGAATGGCCACGGCCTTCTGTTCGTACCATGACAGGATCATGGACAGCGGCAAATCGTTTACGCCGCAGTTGAAGGCGCCGGCCAGAGCCACCGCGATCTGAATCGCCGAGTAGGCATCGTTACACTGCCCGATGTCGAGTAGTCTCGGAATGCCCCCAATGTTCCCCAGGTCCTTGTCGAAAAAGCGGAACTTGCCACAAGCCAGGGTCAACACCACGCTGTCCTTCGGTACCTTCTCGACAAACTCGGTGTAATAGTTTCGTCCCGGTTTGGCTCCGTCGCATCCGGCTACCAGGAAAAAGTGCTTGATGGCGCCGCTCTTCACGGCTTCAATCACTTTGCCCGCCACGCTCATTACCGCATTGTGACCGAAACCGCACATCACCTTCTTGCCGTCCGTGCTGTCGGCAAAACCGGGCATTGCCAAGGCCTTCTCGATTACGGCCGCGAAGTTGAGATCGCTGATGTGCTTGACGCCGGGCCAGCCGACCACCCCCGAGGTGAAGATGTTGTCCTTATAGGACTCCTGAGGCTTCTGAATGCAGTTGGTCGTCATGAGGATGGCCCCCGGGAAGTCGCTGAACTCGCGAATCTGGTTTTGCCAGGCCGTACCGAAATGCCCGGCAAGATGACCATACTTCTTCAATTCGGGATAGGCGTGTGTGGGCAGCATTTCACCATGAGTGTAAACACTGACGCCCTTGCCTTCCGTCTGTTTGAGCAACTCCTCGAGGTCCTTGAGATCGTGGCCCGACACCAGGATGGCTTTGCCTTTCCTGTGGCCTAAAGAGACTTGCGTCGGCTCGGGATTGCCATAGGTGCCCGTATTGGCTTTGTCCAGCAATTCCATCGCTTTCAGATTCACTTCGCCGGTCTTGAGCGCCAGACCGACCCAGTCATTCAAGCCCAGATCCTTGTTCAATGTGGCCGCCAATGCTTCATGAATAAAGGCATACACTCCGTCGTCTTCTTGCCCTAAGATCCTAGCGTGATCGGCGTAGGCGCAGACTCCTTTGATTCCATACACCGTGACCTGCTTCAATGAATGAATATCCGGGTCCACCGAAGGATCGGATTTGACTCCTACGGAGTCTCCCTGCTTGATGAGGCCTTCCAGGGTCGAAGCCGGTTCGAAACGGGCGGGTCCATCCCCAAAGTCCGTGGCGCCGCCGGCGGCCCTGACCTTCACCTTCAGCGCGTCTCGGATTTCCACACAGCGGCGGACGAATCCTGCGATATCCTGAGGGTCGAAATTCACGTTGGTCAGCGTGGAAAACATCCCTTTTAGCGTGAATACGTTGGCCTTGTGGTCGTTGACACCCACCTTGCGGCCTTCAACCGCCACCTGGGACAATCCTGTCAAGGCGTAAACCAGGAGATCCTGCAGAGCCGCAACCTCCGGTTGCTTTCCGCAAACGCCGACTTTCACGCATCCTTCGCCCTTGGCCGTCTGTTCACATTGATAACAAAACATGTCGTTCCTCCTTGTTAATGGATGGATGTTTCGGGAGTCGTATCGCCCGAAGAACGGGCCTCAATTTCGTATCTTGAGCATCAATCTAACCACTAAAGAACGAATCGTCCTTGACCTAAGTCAAGAGCGTCATTTTTTCTGATTTCTTTCTCAATTTCTCGACCAACACTTCCATCCCTTCCCTGTTGAGCACTTCCCCGAAGCGTTCTCCTTCACGACAGTGAGACGTGTACACCTCCAAGCAGCCGTCAAGAATTTCCAGGACCTCCGATACCGGGTGAACGCCCTCGAGTTCGATACCCAATTGGGGATGTCGTCCCAGTTTTCCGCCCACCAGCACACGGTATCCGATATCTCTTCCGACCAGGGCACCGGCAGGGCAGGCTTCTATACATCGACCGCAAGCCAGGCATGCGTCCTCATCCAGGATTGGCGCACGTGCGTCTTCGGGCAGAAGCAGAGCCCCCTCGCGGCACGTCTCGACGCATTCGGAACACCGGTCGCAATCTTCCGTAACGATGGCGGGACGGCGGGCACCCAGGATTCCCACATCCACGATTTGCGGACGCGAGCAGGCGTTTGGACATCCGGAAACGGAGACTCTAAACTCGTGATGCAGTTTCAACGGTCCTTGGACACGATCTTTGAGAAACGATTTCAACTCCTTGGAAGCTAACAGTTCGTCTATCCGTCCGACCAATTCCGCATCGTTCCGTATCCTGTTGGGACACTCTCCGTTCCCGAAGCAACTTTCCACCTGGTAGCCCTTGACCTCGTCTTCCATGTTTTCCAGAAATCGCTTCCGGCTTGCTTCCACGTGCTCGATACGAACCTCCGTGGCCCCTTGCCGGACAGCCTCCTCCTCCACCTTTCTTCTTACCCGTTTCCGCACAAAAAACGGCGCCCTCGACACGGCTTCCTCCGCTGGTCCGGTCCACTTCATACTGAAAGCTCCTTCATGGTCTGGTTTTGGAATCTACAAACCCATTTTATAGCAGGACGAGAGGATATACTTTGACTTAAGTCAAAACGGCAGGTATGTTTTTTCCCCCATGGACACAATTCAGCTCATTTCAGCCGTCCCGCTGTTTCAGGGACTTCCTTTGAATCAGCTTCAGGACCTGTCGACCATTGTAGTGGAGAAGAGCTATCGCAAAGGGCAGACGGTTTTCTCGGAAGGCGCTGAAGGAACGGGATTCCACGTGGTGATCGAGGGACGCATCAAGGTGTATAAGCTCTCTTCCGAAGGCAAAGAACAGATCCTCCACATCATCGAACCGGGCGAGCCTTTCGGGGAAGTGCCGGTATTCGAGGGAGGACGGTTTCCAGCCCACGCCCAGGCCCTCGAAAACTCGAAAACCTATTATTTCCCCCGGAAAGGGTTCATCCGGCTGATAGAAAAGAACCCTTCACTCGCCTTGAACATGTTGGCCATACTTGCCAGACGGCTTCGATCGTTCACTCGTCTCATAGATGATCTCTCCCTTAAGGAAGTCCCCAGCCGCCTGGCCTCCTACTTTCTTCGGTTGAGCGACCGTCGCGACGGCGGCCTGGATCTTCAGTTGGATATATCCAAGGGGCAGCTGGCCAGTCGTTTGGGCACCATACCCGAAACTCTGTCTCGTATTCTGGCCAAAATGGTTCGCAACGGGTTGATCGACATCGACGGTCCAAACGTTCGAATCCTGGACCGGGAAGGGCTGGAAACCGTGGCCGAAACAGGCAAAGGACTTGTTTGAGCAGTAGCCTTCTTCAACCCTCCGGCTCAATGGTACCATAGAATATCACGCAGGAATAACATCCAACATGCAAAAAACCGCCCTGAAAACGTCCCTAGACAGACACCTGGACGATCTGTATCTGCGGTACAACCGTCGTGAATTCGTGCATCCGGATCCGTTGGCCTTCCTCTATCCCTACGAGGACGTGCGTGACCGCGAAATCGTGGGACTCATCGCGTCCGCTTTGGCTTACGGCAGAGTAAACCAGATTATGAAAAGCGTGGGTCTCGTTCTCGAACGCATGCCCTCGCCACATGCCTTTCTTCGGCAGGCAAGTTTGCGTTCGCTGGAAAAGACATTTCAGGGCTTCAAACACCGGTTCACCACCGGCGAAGAACTGGCCGCTCTGTTATTTGGGGTCAAACGCGCAGTCGAGCGTCACGGTTCTCTGAGTTCGTGCTTTCGTCTGGGTTTGCACGACGAGGACGACACGGTGCTCGAAGCGCTGGCCGCCTTTGTCGACGAATTGTCCACACTGGCGAATCGTTCGTTGAGCTTTCTTTTGCCTTCGCCCACCAAGGGAAGCGCCTGCAAACGGCTGCACCTGTATTTACGGTGGATGGTGAGGCGGGACGCCGTGGATCCGGGGGGGTGGAAATCGGTGGACCCGTCCAAACTGGTCGTGCCTTTGGACACACATATGTATCGAATCGGCCTGGCCTTAGGATTGACCGGATGCAAGCAAGCCAACATCCGGGCGGCTCTCGAAGTCACTGCGGGATTCCGGACCATCGCCCCCAATGACCCCGTTCGGTACGACTTTGCCCTGACCCGGCTCGGCATTCGAACCGACACGGATCTGAACGCCTTTCTGAAGACATGTGGCGTGAAAGGGCACGCATGCTTATGATACAAAAAAGTGCAAAGTCCAAGCTCACTCGCGAACATTCTGCGTTGCTTCGTGACGCTGTTTCTCACGATCGGAAGGAGGAGTAGGTTTGAACGTTAAGCGCAGCTGGTGGCTCATAGCTCTGGCCGTCGCACTCCTGATTAGCTCCCTATCCATATAGGTCCTACACTACCTGATATTCAAGGACACCCACCATATATTCATCTTTCTCCTGCACGATGTTGCTTTCCTGCCCATCGAAGTGCTTTTGGTGGGTTTGATTCTCGAAAGAATATTGGAGCGTCGTGAAAGGCGCATCCGGCGGATCGGGGCTTCCCCTCAAGGGCATCTTGGAAGGGACGTTTTTATTGCCTGGAGCCAAAAATGGCAGTGCCCACTCGAACCAGGGTGGCGCCCTCTTCGATCGCCGTTTCGAAATCGCCGCTCATGCCCATGGATAATTCCTCGAGACGAATGTTCGGAGACCATCTCCGATTCTTGACCCTTGCCATACGTTCACGCAGCCGGGCAAAGAAAGGCCGTACCCGCTCGGGCTGATCGAAGTAGGGAGGCATGGTCATGAGACCGCGTACGCGCACGTTCTCCAAGGTCTGGATTCGATCCAGCAGCGGTTCCAGCTGCTCGGGAACGATACCGAACTTGGACGCTTCTCCGCTCACGTTTACCTGAATCAGGACGTCCGCGGTTTTGTCGAGAATCGCCGCACGTTTGGAAATCTCGTGCGCAAGGTTGAAACTGTCCACAGAATGGACCAGATCGAACAGGCGCACTACCGGTTTTGCTTTTTTGGACTGAAGGTGTCCAATAAAATGCCAGGAAACCGGAAGCTCGAATTGGTCGATTTTCCCCTGAGCCTCTTGAAGATAGTTTTCTCCCAGGATGCTCACCCCGGCTTGCACAGCTTCGGTCGCGTGTAAGAACCGTGGACGGCCCGCACCATGAATGAACCCAGTCCCTGGACGGCATATGCGCCTGCTTTGTCCATCGGCTCGCCCGATCCGACGTACCGCTCGATCTCGTCCTCGGTGAGGTCTTTGAATTCCACTCGACTTTCAATGGATCGAACATACCGTATATTCCGGCCGCCGTGGTACCAGCAAAAGGAAGTCACTACCTCATGCACTCGGCCGCTCAGCGCGGACAGCATGAGACGGGCCTCGTCCCGGTCCCCCGGCTTGCCCAGAATCCGTCCGTCGGAAAACACCACCGTGTCCGCTGCCAACACCCACGTATCGGGAGCGCCCGCGCCCACGGCCTCGGCCTTCTCCAGCGCCATGCGGCGGGTGTAGGCCTCGGGAGTCTCGCCCTGGTGCAAACGTTCGTCACAGCGCGCGGGACGCACGTCGAAGGTCAATCTCATTCTCCGGAGGAGTTCTGGTCGGCGCGGAGATTCGGAAGCGAGTATGAAAAGCGCGTGTTCGGTCACGGAAACTCCGGGAGGCCGAAGAAAGCCACGGCATTTCGGGTAGTCTGTTCGAAGACGCGCTCGGGAGACATCCCGAGGAGTTCGGCCAGAGCCCGGGCTACGTGCACCACGAACGCCGGCTCGTTTCGCTTTCCTCGATGGGGTATCGGCGCCAGATAAGGAGCATCCGTTTCGACCATCACCCGGTCCAAGGGGACCTTCGCTGCCGCCGACCGCACATCGTCCGCCTTTTTGAAGGTCAGGATGCCCGTGAAGGAGATGAGGAAGCCCAAGTCCAAATACGGATTCACGTCTTTCGCACTTCCCGTGAAGCAGTGGATCACGCCGCCCACCTCGTGAGCCCGGCCTTCCCGCAGGATGCGAATGGCCTGGTCGTGGGCCTCCCTGACGTGGACGATGATCGGCTTGCGAACGGCTCGCGCCATCTCGATTTGAATTTGAAACGCCCGTTCCTGTTCTTCTCGTGGTGAGTGCTCATAGTGATAGTCAAGCCCGATTTCGCCGAGGGCCAATAGCCTGTCATCGTTTAACAGCGGCTCCATTTGCCCCAGGGCGCGATCCATACTCGAAGCTTCGTGGGGATGCAGCCCCACCGCGGCGAATACCCGGTCGTTTTCATGGGCGATGCGGATGGAACGGCTCCATTTGGCGATCTCGGAGCCCACGGTCACCACCCATCCGACGCCCCCGCGCTCTGCGCGATCGAGTACATCCCTCAAGTCATCCAGAAAATCGTCCATGTCCAGATGGGCGTGAGTGTCGATGAGCATCAGGGAGGTCTCCTGCAATCCGCGGCGTACCGTGCGCCGCATTGTTCAAGAACCGGTCATTCGCCTAACCGGTTCGTTCTTTCCCGACGGACGAGTCGGACGCCGGCTTCCCGACTGAACCAGCCGGATAGGATCCACATCGAGAACTGTTCGAAATACGCGTCCGGAATCGGCCGAGTTGAAAATTTAGTAGTGGAAAAGGCCTCCGGAGTCAACCCTGGCGGGCGGAACGTATACCGTGCCGCCTGGTTGCCGTGGGTTTACCCTCGTTCACAGGGATCGTTTTCCTCAAACGCTTGGCTCCTGATCGCAAATGCTTTACGCTGTCGTCATGGACTAGTACAATGAGGATCACAAGGAGGCTTCCTACCATGCGCAATTTCAGAAAGCTGTTTTTGGACAAGGAAAAGGATCTCGCAAAATCCCTTCTGCGGTGGAAAATGCAGAAAGAGGGGAAACCGGCGCCTGACGAGGAAACCATTTCCCGGGTGTCGGGGACGGTTGTGGAAGAAGCCAACGAAATCATCAAACGGCGTGGCAAGAATATCCTCGAGGAATTCAAGAGCGCGGCCCGAGAATTCAAAAAAGGTATGAAGTCGGAGTAGCGGAAATCATTCCTTTCTCCAGGTTGGGCGATAGGTCATTTGGTCCAGTGGCCCACTCCACGGGCCGCCGATGGTCACCTCATGACCGGCGTCCGTTGCGACACGCTGCTCTAAGCAACCACTCCGGACGTTTCTCTATTTCATGCCACAGCAGCGATGTTGCGAAACCAACGACCTCTGTTTCTCTTCCCAGGCTCTTTCCCCTGCTTCATCCGGTTCTTCTATCGCGTTCGCTACGCACCTGAGATCCTATCGGTTGGATAAATAAATACTTCGAAACGCTGATCGCGGGCGTATGATAACTGGTTCGCAAGGGCTTTTCGGCGGGTGGTCATGTCTTATGGAACCTGAGACGGATTCATTGGAAACGGATCTAAAGAAAATGGGATTGCCGGCCGATTAGTTAAAAAGCGTAAGATCCCTGAACCCGGAGAAGTCGCCGCTTGCGGGGCGGGTCCTTTTTCAATCGGCCATACTCTGATAAGCCATCCCGCAGCGACGTGAATTTCGAGGAATATCGAACGGACAGCGCCGTATCAGGCTAGAAACACGATGAAACGAGCCTCCATGGGGAACCGGAGCGAACAGGAAACAAAGCGGTCGGATAGTTCTCCGAGGAAGTATCCCCGTTTCAAGATGGTCCTTTCGGACCACCCTGCGAAAAAAAAATCGACAAAAGACCTCTTTCCTGCGGGAGAAGGACTCGATGAGCTTCTTCATGCCGTTAGATGAGGTCATAACGGAGAAACCGGAGAAAACAGCGTTGCTGCTCCGGCCGATGAGAATCAAACAGTGAACGTGTGGGAAATTCAGCGTCCTTCGACGGAAGAGACGAGAGAGCCGCTCTCTGAAGGCGCACAAATGATGTTTTGAAGGATGTCGGCCATCAAACGATGGCGCGTCCCGTCATCCAAACTTCAAGTCAGGGAAGGAGAGCAGCATGCGGCTGAAGACTGTTCAGCAGAAAATCGCGGTCTGGTCCGGTGCTTGTCTGATCGCCACGGCGGCGATCATCGTTATATATTCAACATACACGTTGATGGACGTGGCTCGTTCGGCCCGCGAGAGGGCCATTCAATCCGCTGAAACACGCGCCACGGAAATCGCCGAAAACATCGCCGGTGAGATCAAAGCGAAAGTCGAGATTGCTTTGGACAGTGCGCGCACATTGGCGCAGGCCCTGTCCGGCATTAAGGACAAAGAGAGCCCTGTGGAGCTGGATCGCGAAGAGGTAAACAGCATTCTTAAAATCGTTTTGGACCGAAATCCTCAATTTGTGGGTACGTACACGCTCTGGGAGCCAAACGCCTTTGACGGGTTGGATAGTGGAAACGTCAATGCGAAAGGCCACGATGCGACAGGCAGGTTCATTCCTTATTGGTGCAGAAACCAGGAGGGCAAGATTGCGGTGGAGCCTCTCGTGGACTACGAAAAAGAGGGTCCTGGAGACTATTATCAGGTTCCCAAAAAGACCAAGAAGGAAGCCATCATCGACCCTTACATCTATCCCGTACAAGGAAAGGATACTCTGATCACTTCGCTGGTGGTTCCTGTGGTGGTCAAGGACGTCTTTTATGGAATTGCCGGCATCGACCTCAAGCTGGAATTTCTCCAGCAAATCGTGGACAACACCAAGGAATTATACGGCGGTACGGCGGAAATCGCAATTATAAGCAACAATGGGACCCTGGGCGCCTATACCAGAAAACCCGGCCTGGCCGGAAAACACATGAAGGAAGCATTCAAAGACCGGGAACAGCATTTGCCCGGTATTCGAGAAGGGAAGATCGTCACCGAGAAAGGGGATGACTGGATCGATACGTTCGTACCCGTGCGGATAGGTGCGACAACCACTCCTTGGAGCGTCAGTATCAGCATTCCTACCACCAGAATCACTGCGGAAGCGGATAATCAGATGACGGTCGCCATACGCGACATGTGGAGCATGATTCTGATAGGAGTTGCATGCGCCGTGGCGGCAACGATTCTCCTGTGGCTGTTGGCTCGAGGCATCGCACGACCCCTCCACCGTGTCGCGCAAGGACTCAATGATAGCGCGGAACAGGTAGCCTCGGCCTCCAATCAGGTCGCTTCTTCGAGCCAATCGTTGGCTGAAGGGTCCTCCGAGCAAGCGGCATCCATCGAAGAAACGTCTTCCTCCCTCGAAGAGATGTCCTCCATGACCAAACAGAACGCGGAGAACGCAAGTCAGGCGGACAGTCTTATGAAAGAGGCCAACCAGGTCGTAGTACAGGCCAACGAGTCCATGACGGAGTTGACCTCTTCCATGGCTGAGATTAGAAAGGCCAGTGAACAAACCTCGAAAATCATTAAAACTATTGACGAGATCGCTTTTCAGACCAATCTCCTGGCTCTGAACGCCGCGGTCGAGGCGGCCCGGGCCGGAGAGGCCGGAGCCGGCTTCGCGGTCGTGGCTGACGAAGTCCGAAACCTGGCCATGCGGGCTGCCGAGGCGGCAAGAAACACCGCCGACCTCATCGAGGGAACGGTTAAGAAAGTAAAAGAAGGTTCGGACCTTGTAGCCAAGACCAGCAATGCTTTCGCACAAGTGGCTGGAAGCGCCTCGAAAGTAGGCGATCTGGTCAGCGAGATATCCGCTGCTTCCCGCGAGCAGGCCATGGGGATCGACCAGCTCAGCAAAGCCGTGGCGGAAATGGATAAAGTCACTCAGCAAAACGCCGCCAACGCTGAAGAGTCTTCGTCCACCTCCGAGGAGATGAAGGGACAAGCCGAGCGAATGAAGCGATTTGTTGCGGACCTGGTCGCCATCATTGGAGGCTCGGCCAAGCATACAGCGGCGACTCGTTCATCAGGACCGCGTTCCGCTCGGTCACGAACAAGTAAAGAGGCTCACGTGCCACCCCAAAAGGGCAAGAGCAAAGCCGTAGCTGCGACTCAGGCTCGAGAAGTCAAGCCTGAAGAGGTCATCCCCTTGGAAGAGGATTTCAACGAGTTCTGAGCGAGCATCATTTTCCGACGCGAGGGGCTGAAGCGGGCCCCTCGCCTCCTCCCTCACGAACCCGGAATAGGTCAGCGCCGGGCGTTACTTGCACCCTGAAATCTCCGCTTCGATCATAGCTTCTCATCCTCACACCGCTACGAACCGTCCCAGACCCCTTCCCAGGATCTTCCCCGCATTTGGATCGGACTGATTACAGATCTTTTTGTTGACCCGTCACACGGATTGAGCCCATAGTTATAAGAGAGACAAAACGTAACCGCCTCGCCGTTCCACATGTTCCAATTCCCGTTACCCACTTTTCTCATCCAGGGCGTGATCAGATGATTCGACCGCCAAAGCAACTTACGGATAAAAGCAAGGATAGGAAACAACCGGTTTCCAACTTCCGCCGGAGGTGCAACATGGTAAAAACGTGCTTAACGGTCTTTGTTGGACTCAACCTGCTCTTTGCCGGCATGCCGCCAAGCGAGTCGCAAGCCGCGCTGAACGTTTCCCTCCAGATACGGAACCCTCACACTTATAGCCTCACCATGGAGCCGATCACCTCGGGCATACCCCTCCCGCGGCGCCTGAACGTTGTGGACTCATCGGGTCTTCGGTTGCTGGATTCGACCGGCGTTCCGATACCTGCGCAATTTACGCCCCTGGCCCGATGGGGGGGCGCCCCAACCCAAACCTCACAGCCGATCCGATGGGTCCTTCTGGATTTCCAGGCATCCATCCCCGCTTCCGGTACAACCGTGTATTCGCTGCAACAGGGCGGTCCCGGCCCTTCCCCATCCGCCTCGCTGACGGTTACCGATGGTGCGGACACCGTCACGGTAAACACCGGAGCCGCTGAGTTCCGTATCAGCAAGTCTCACGGCGGGTTAAGCGCGCCCGGACTGGCGTCGCCTATGTACGGGCGTCTCAAGGCCGGCAGCGACCTGAGTGATACGTTAACCGGACCCGTCACTGTTTCGGTGGTGCTGCAAGGGCCTATGCGCGCGTCCGTTCACGTCCGGGGCGCGTACCGGGATTCGACCGGCCAGGCCCTGATGGAATACACGAACCGCTACTGGTTTTACGCCGGGCAATCCAAGGTCCGCCTGTTTCACACGGTGGAAAACAACAACCTCTGTCCTCTGGGAGAATACGAGCAACTCACCTGTTTTGATATTGGATCCGGCGGAAGCATAGATCTGGAGGATCTCTCACTCGTTTTCCCTGCAAGCCTGGGTACCGGCCTGACTTATCAGGCGGGCGGACAGGGAGATCCGGTCTCCGGAAACCTCGTTGGGAACGTCCTGCTGTATCAGGACTCCAGCGGCACGGATTCCTGGAATCGTTATCCCACGATGACGGATTGGGACGCGAACCCTCTGGACACACGACCTCGAATGCAGTCCTATGTCAGCTTCAAAGGTTACCGTATAACGTCCGGCGGTTCTCTGGTGAACAACGGCGATCAGGCCGCAGGATGGTTGAGCGTCACCGGGAGCGGCGGTTCCTGCGCCATCGGCGTCCGGGATTTCTGGCGCAACTTTCCCAAAGCCCTGCGCGCCGCCCCGGATGGAACCCTGGAATTGGGTCTTTTCCCTGACGAGTTCGGAGGCTCGGGGTACTCGTTCAATTTGCGGGCCGGAGAGCATAAGACGCACGAACTCTGGCTGGCCTTCGGATCGTCGGGAGCGCCCGCCGCGTTGGAGCCCCTTTTTGCTCTTGCACCCGCCAAATGGTACGTGGACAGCGGCGGATTCGGTCGCACCGCCCTGCCCAACGGCGCCGACTGGCCCGACCATGAGCAATACATCGATTACCAGTTGGATACTTCTCCCGACCACGACGATAATTGGTCCCATTATTTCCGGAACTTAACCGACGCCATCGAACAATCGGACTTTTACGGCATCTTCGATTACGGCGACTGGCCCATAGACTACGAAGGTTACGAAGTCGCCCCGCTGAACTGCAAATACGACTACGACTTGGGCATGTGGATTCAGTGGGCCCGTTCCGGCGACGCAAGATGGTTCCGTCTGGCTGAAGCCGCGGACCGGCATTTCGCCGACATCGACATCCTCCACAACCTCCATTCCCCGCGCCACTGGGGAGACGGCATTGCTTTCGGTCATAGCGAGCACGACGAACCCGGTTTCCTCAACCCCCACCGGAACAGGAACAGCGGATCCACGGACACGGCCTATGGTGTTCCGGGTATGCTGACCGCCTACTATCTGACCGGCTATGAAAAGGCGCTGGAATCCGCCCTGGAATTGAGCGATTGCGTGGAGTACCGTCTTCGAAACGACAGTGAACTCTGTTCCGCATTTCCCGACTGCAGCGGCGAAGGCTACGCTCTAATGGGAGGTTTGTACGCCGCGGGCGAACGGCTGGCGGCCAACAGCCTGGTCATTGCCGTTGCCGCTTATCGGGCAACAGCCGATTCGAGGTATCTGGCCGTTGCGGACGCTCTGGTCGATTGGGCCCGGTCGGCCTCGCAACCCTATATCAATGGGATTACAGGCGAGGCTGAAGAGATGCGTCCATGGTTGCTCAACATGTACCTTCGCGCCTTGGCGACCTACCTGGACATGCGATCCGAGTTCGGGCTGCCGGATACCTACAGCGCCGGAAACAGCTTTCGGGAATTCGCCGATTGGCTGCACCAGTACCCGTGGCTGCCCCTCACCTCCATCAGTAGTGGCGAACGCGCCGCCTACCCGTATATGTGGTGGTTCGACGGCCGGGCCGACAACAGCGAACCTTCCATCAACAACTGGCTCCTTCTGGGCGCCGACGCCTTGGCTTATGCCTATCTGCTTACCGAAACGCCACATTACCTCGATTGGGCGGCGCAACTGTTCCGTACCGGAATCCGGGATCCGTTCTTCGAGGACGACGCACTCCTCTATACCGAAACCAAACAGACCATCAACAGCATCGTGTACGGGAACGTGTTCCTGAACGCCTGGCAGGCAAGCACGGGCCCGAACCCTCCCGCCGGAATTCCCGACGGCATATGGAAAGACGGTCCCATGCCGGGATCTTCGGAGTTGATGAATTTCTACGTTCAGACCTACCTAGCCGGCTCGATACTGGTCATCGTCTCTCCGGACGGCATAACCGCCTATGCATTTCTGGATCCGGACCTCTCCAACGGAGTGGACGTCGACGATATCGGCAGTCAGGGTCACCACCTCACCGTCACCTTCATCGACGAGAGCCAAGGTACGGCGGCGCTCTCCCTCGCGGGACAATCCGTACGGAATTTCAATCTGTATCGCTGGTTCGCCTACGCGCCGGCGGACGTTTATCAGGGCATTTTCAAGAATGCGCCGCCCGGAGATGCGGCCGCCGGCATGAGCCTGTACACCCAGACTTACGATACGGCCGTCGTTGCCATCCTTTCATCGGATGCGCGCGCCTTCGAGGTGTTCTTCGATACGGATAAAACGGACGGCGTCAATGTGGATTCCATCAGTGGCGACAGCCGGCTGGAATGCACGTTTCCCGATCCCGAGCAGGGGTCCGGCGTCCTGTCCGTTGGCGGAGGAACCCCTCAGACGGTCGGATTTTACCGATGGTTTGCGTCTCCGGGCGCCGTCCAAGCGACCGGCGGCGCAGCCCCGCATTCATCCAATTAGGGGGTTAGGGGGAGCAAGGCAGGTCGGGAAGTGTGGAAGCCAACATGCGGCGGGACGTCGGGAATACGAGGCTCGAGATGACCCGTGCAATCGCCTCGTCGCTGACCTGTAGCTGTTTGAACGTCTCCAATTTGGCTTCTCTTGCGGCCGTCTTCCAGAACTCGTCCCTTTCGGGATCCGAGGATTCGTAGGCATATTCAAAAAATACGGCCCTGATTCGGGCTCCGGCGACCAGTTTCAGGCAGACATAACACGGCGCCAGAGTGGTATAGAGGGTGGCCCCTTCGAGGGAAATGCCGAAGCGGGCCGCCTGGGCAATGGCATTGGCCTCGGCGTGCGAGGATCGGCAGTAATTGTATTTGTCGTATTCTCCTATGTTCATGTGCCGCCGATAACAGAAAGGTCTCCCATTGACCGGAGGTTCGTCGCTGCAATGGGGCGCTCCGGGCATCGAACCGTTGTACCCCGTAGTCAGGATATGCTTGTCCCGGACCACCACGGCCCCTGTGGGACGGGAGTTGCACGTCGATCGCGTGCTTACGATCTTCGCAATGACCATAAAATATTCGTCCCATTCAGGGCGCATGCCGATGGAAGTCATCAGTCGCGTTCACCCTCCCTTGACTCGAGATACAGCCGCAGCTTTGCAATATCGAAGTAGGATTCCGCCAGCCCCAATTTCAGACAGGTGATGAACATCTCGCCGTCTTCAACTCCGATCTGCGACGCCATGTATTCTTTCACCATCTGAAGACAGCCCAAGTTGGCCGGAAGTCCGTTCCATAGATTCCAGCTTCTGAAATGTATGCTGAAGTGAAGCTTGCCGTATTTGATGGCCGTATCCACCCCTCTCAGACACTGGGTGGTCCCCGGCTGTTTCTTGTTGAATGCGTTTCCGATCTCGCGACGCCGGATGCGCTTTCCGTCGGCGCGGCCCTGAACGTCTATGGTTTCCACGGCGTCTACGGTCGTATCATAGAAATACAGGCTCTCGGGACGCCCCACGGTCATGTAACAATGCTTGGTTCCCGGCCCGTGCTCCCGGTAGTAATTGATCACCCATTCTATCTGCCAGCTCAGATCTTCTCCATAAGTGTAATGCTCTCCCGGCTGAGCCACATCCGTCATGTAATAGGGCAGGTACTGTTCAATATAGCCCGGCTCGACCGGGTTTGGAATGCAGATTCCCACCGGAATCTCGGGCTCTAACGGCCGTGTTCCGGGATAGAGAATGTGGGCCGACACGAAGTCCAACTCCCACCGCTTGGTGGGGGTGCTGCCTTTGGTCACCTGATACTCGCGGCCCTCGAGAACGGCGGCGCGCACCAGTCGAAACCATACGTCCGGGATGTCCCTGGCTTTCGCAAACACGGGTTTCAACATGAACGTTTCTCCAGTCGTGCAGTGGGATCACGGGCAACTGATTGAAACAGTTGGTATTTCTATGAACGACTTCAAACCTACTTCAAAAGCGTAACCCTGTCAAGACGGGCTTCTTCTTTCCGGCGCGAGGTCGCGCCGGCGACATGGTGAGCGGGGCTCCCGGCGAAGCGCCTAGTGAGGTTGACAGCCCCCCTCAAATGGGCTATCAATCCGACCAAACCAGCAAGGAGTGAAGCATGGCCGATCTTAAAAAGATCAGCGAACAATGTCCCAGCAGAACTTCCAACCTGACGAAATGCAATTGCACGTATTCCGGTTGCCCCCGGCATGGTCTCTGCTGCCAATGTCTGGAGTATCATCTCTCCCATCAAGAGCTTCCCGCTTGCGCGTTTCCACCCGAGGTGGAGCGTACATACGACCGATCTTTCCGAAAATTCATCAAAACGTATGGTTAAGTGGTTCCATGGAATAACCGATGCAAAACGGAAAGACGAATAACACCCTCCCATTGAGGGCTTCACGTGTCACTACCGGATCGCGGTTCCACTTGCACGGGAACAAGCGACGGAGATTTCAAAACAGAGGCGCCCGCACACTATGAACTCTGCTCTCGACGTAGCCCGTCGGGCCGCTCAAAAAGGCGGTGATTGCATACGGAAGAGCTGGGGTCGGGTTCATGACGTGCAATTCAAGGGCGCTGTGGATCTGGTCACGGAAACGGATCTGGAATCCCAGCGCATCATCGTGGCGGAGATCCGTGGCGCATTCCCCGATCATTCGATTCTCGCCGAAGAGGAAGGTCTCTCCGAGGAGAGGGGCGACGATCTTTGGATGATAGACCCGTTGGACGGGACCACCAATTTCGCCCACCGGTTTCCCTTTGTATGCGTGTCCATCGCGCATCTCAAAGAAGATGTAATTGATATAGGTGTGATATATAATCCCATGCTGAATGAGTTCTTTTGGGCCGAGAGGGGCTGCGGAGCCTATCTCAACAACAGGCGCATCCGCGTGAGTGAAGCATCCGATCTTCGCAAGTCCTTGATTGCCACCGGTTTTCCTTACGACCTGGAATCGGTCCGCTCCGAGGTCATCCGGCGTTTCGAGAACATGCTCTCGTCGAGTCAAGGCATACGGAGAGCCGGATCGGCGGCGCTTGATCTCGCCTACGTGGCGTCAGGTGCGCTCGATGGGTTCTGGGAACAGTTGTTGAAACCGTGGGATATTGCCGCCGGGATTCTTCTGGTGGAAGAGGCCGGCGGAAGGGTCAGCGATTTCCACGGCAATCCCGTGGACCTCTTGGGTGGACGGACGATGGCCAGCAATGGCCGCATTCATGCACAGATGTCGGAAAAGTTGTCATTAGAAAGAGAAAAGGAGAAAGATGTTGCCGCTTCTTACGGAAGATGAAATGGAAGGAAGGCTGAACTGTTTCGGAGATTTCGACCAGCAAGACGCCGTTTGCATCAACAGGTGCGCTCTGAACATCAACTGCGCCATCGCCAAGAGCAGGTACACCAACGTCCCGTTCTCAGAAGAAGAGTTCTACCCATCTTACCGCCTGCTGTATGAATAAGGCCTGAACAGCGCTCTCATCAGCCTAATTCCGGGGGAAGAAACGTTCGGCGGACGGGCAGGATTCAGGAAAACGCTATTCCCTCCTCTCCATCATCTCCTCCCTATCCCACTCATCGAGAAGGGCGCGGGCGCGTCTTCGTTTTCTTCGATACGCCAGCAGAAAAAGCAGGGCCATGACGAACCAGAGGGTGCCGCCACTGGTCAGAAGCGGAAGAACGGAAAATCTCAACTTGAGGAAGCGTTCCCACCTGTTTTCCAGTTCTTCGAAACGCAGGCCAGTGGCCCGGTGAAGTGCGTTTCCAAAACCGAAACCCTTCTGATAGAAACGGATGAACACGTGCAGCCCTTTCACTCCGAAGTTTTCTCTCAAGAACGCGATGACATAGTAGCTCTCCGCGTAGGCGGTTCGAGCTCTCTCGACGTCCGACGGAAAGCCCCTCTCCAGTTCCTGGAGGGGCATCACTTTGCCCGACAACACCGCTCGTGTCATATAGATCGAACGCGACCAGCCCCACTCGCCGGACAGGTACATGGCCAGACCTTCGTTGAGCCAGGTTGGTATCTCGTCTCCTCCGGAATGATATGATAGTAGGATATGAACGTATTCATGGATGAAGATCTCGAGAGGGTCCGAGTTGGGCAGTATTTTTGGAGACTTGAGCACGATGAGATCCAAGGATGGGACCGCAAGTCCGTCGGCCCAATACGGAACAGCGCTCTCACCTGGAACCGCATCGCGAAAACCGCCCAAATCCGGAGCCAGCAACACGGTCGTCATCTCGGGCGGCGTAAGTCCCGTTTTTTCAGTCACCTCGGTGGCGACCCGTTCGACCCTCTTTTGCAGGTACAAAGCGGTCTTACGGTCAGGGAGAGTGTATCTGATCTTGAAATGAGGTGTCTCCAGGGAGACGTACGGACCGGAATCCGCAAAGGCGGTCGCAAGCAGCAGGATGACGAGCGTCGCCGCGCCGAAGAGCCTATTGGTGGCGCGTAAGCCGCGTCGAAAGCGGGGAGCCATGAGACGCACAGTATGAGGGCGCGGCTTGAGGAGTAGAGCGCCGGCGAGGAAGGCCTCGATCATCGGCATACCTTATACGATACCGAATGGCAGCATGACATGCCCTCGTCCCGGCGCTCCTCCGGGAGGAGATGGTGCGTCACCGGCGCGAAGGTTGCATTGGCGAACGGAGAGAGCCTATCCCGACACGCACGGCCGAGTGTGTCGGATGCCATCATCTCTTGCCGCGATGCGGGGTGTCCAGGGCCTTTTCGATCAGTTCCACGACCCGGTCCAAATCATAGGGTAGAAAGATCACTTTGTGCCTGGATTTGAGTCCCTGGACGAGGCTCACGTCCTTCTTGGGAATACGCCAGGTCTTGGCAAGAAATGAAACGACGGCTTCATTGGCCGCACCCTCGACCGGCGGAGCCGTAATATGTATCTTCAGTGCGTTCCCTTGAATGGAGTCGATCGAGTTTCGCGAACTCTTCGGATGGACCACTAGCTTGACCGAAGTTCCTTCCGGAGATGGGGACAGACATGAGGATGGGTCTTGCTTCATACCGGCTGCAGGCGGGCCGACATTCCGGGGATCCCGGTTCTCGGTCCGTCCTTCTA
This sequence comes from Deltaproteobacteria bacterium, assembly GCA_016208165.1. Taxonomy (NCBI): domain Bacteria; kingdom Pseudomonadati; phylum Myxococcota; class Myxococcia; species Deltaproteobacteria bacterium. The sequence continues at coordinate 6,956 of JACQYL010000062.1, read as the reverse complement.
TTGGAGGCGCTCACCCACCGCGGGATCGTGCGGACAGGGCCCTTGGAAAAAATGTTCCTTCTCTTTCCATCTCCGAACGCCCTCCGGGGAATCGGCTAGGCGGACAAACGGCAGGCATCCGGTCGCGCACCGGATTCACGCCGAGCGCTTCTTCTTTATTTCTTCTACCTTTTCCGTTACTTCTTTGGTGGTCAGGATCCCTTTTTCCTCCAGCAACAACAACATCGCCTCCACCAGATATACCTGCGAAACAACGACGTCGTCGAGCGACTTCAACCTGGCATCCAGCTGCTTATCGGACATTCGCCCATCTCCTCTCGCGAAACGGCTCTGTCGTTTTCCACACCCGGCGCCCCACTATCCTTTATTCAAGAACCGGAGCTTGCCGTCCAGTTCGTCGGCCTGGCGATGACTCTCTTTCTCCATATCCAGAAATTTGAGGTGCGCCTCTATAAACGATCTCAACTTCACCTCGAAATGGGTTCTCTGCCTCTTGAGTTCCGCCAGATCGTCGTGGAGCTGGGCCACTCGCATGTGCGCATTGTTCAGTATTTTTTCTGCGGTAAGCTCGGCTTTGGAAATGATGAGGTCCGCGTGGTTTTGGGCTCGTTCCTCCACGGACTTGGCGGTCTCCCTCATTTCGGACAGAGTCGCATTCAGCTTCCGATTGTGCTCCGAAATCTCTTCCAGTTTCTTATTCTTCTCCGCCCATTGGGTGTGCAGGTCCCTGTTCTCCACGAACAATCGGTCCATTTCGTCACAGACCTCTTCAACGAGGGTCCGCACTTCTTTCACGTCGAAGCCGCGGAATCGCGTCCTGAATCTATGACTTCGGACCACTTCAGGAGTGATGTCTCTCATCGTGTCCTCCCCACTCTGCTCACTGAATCACCGGCCCTTGCCCCATCTGAACGGCCAGAGCCATAAGCGAGGAAACTACAAAATGTTGAAGGAATATGATGATCAAAAACACAATGATGGGAGAAATATCGATCACTCCCAAATTGAACGGCAGCCATCTTCGTATGCGATACAACACCGGTTCCGTGGCCGCATGGAGAAAGCGCACAATGGGGTTGTACGGGTCCGGATTCACCCAGGAAATAACCGCACGCGCTATGACGATGATCATATAGAGAAAGAGCACGGTATCGAGCACTTTGGCGAGGGCAAATAGAAAATTAGCGGCAATGCTACCCATGAGCTTCGAGACACTCCCAATATTTCGAGCCGAACTCCGGCTCGATTTTTTATTTTTCTTTTAATTACTAGAAGTTGTGAGGTTGAGTCAAGCAAAAACACCCGAAGCGAGTCCGGGCGGCCCTCGGGTTTCGGGTGCGTTCCAGCGGCCCCGGATGAGAAACGGTTCGAATCCGTCTGCAAAACACGGCTCCGCCTCCCCTGAAGGACCTCTTTTTTAAGTGCGCCTGTTGTGATAGGATGATTATTATTGGAATAATCCCACCCGCGAAATTTCTCGTGGGAACCTTGAGGACGAAAGGAGGACAGGCCATGCCCGCACAGAGGGGAATGACACTAACGCAACACATTCACGAGCAGGAAAAACTCAAACCGGAAGCCAGAGGCGCTTTCACCAAACTGATCAATGAACTTGTCGTAGCCGCCAAGATCATCTCCCGCGAAGTCAATCAGGCCGGACTCGCCGAATCCATGGGTTACACGGGCGACGTAAACATACAGGGTGAAGAAGTTCAAAAACTCGATCAATTCGCCAACAACCTGATTTGCAGGCGTTTGGAACGGTGCGGCGTCCTATGCGGCATGGCCTCCGAGGAAGTGGCGGACATCATGGAGATTCCAGAACGCTTCGATACGGGCGATTATCTCCTTTTGTTCGATCCGTTGGACGGCTCGTCCAACATCGATGTGAACATCAGCATCGGGACCATCTTCTCCGTGATCCGGAAGTGCTCTGATGGTAACGCTCCGCTGACCAGTGACTTTCTCCAGAGGGGAAACGAACAGGTGGCCGCCGGCTACTTTCTTTACGGTTCCAGCACCATGCTGGTCTATACCACGGGCAACGGAGCGAACGGATTCACGTTGGACCCCAGTGTGGGCGAATTCTTCCTCTCGCATCCGAACATCCAGACACCCGAACGGGCAAAGGTATACAGCGTGAATGAAGGGAATTGGAATTATTGGAGCGAAGGCGTTCGCGGGTACATCGATTATCTCAAGGGAACCAAGAACGCTATAGGAAAAGCCTACTCTTCCCGGTACGTTGGCTCTTTGGTGGCCGATTTTCACCGGAATCTCCTCAAGGGCGGTATTTTCATGTACCCTTCGGACACGAAAGACCCCAAAAAGGCCTTCGGAAAGCTGAGATATCTGTACGAATGCGCTCCATTGGCCTTTGTAGTGGAACAGGCCGGTGGTTACGCCAGCACCGGGGAAGGCCGATTGTTGGACTTCGAGCCCCAAAGCATTCACCAGCGGGTGCCGATCTACATCGGAAGCAAATTAGACGTACTGGAAGCGGAAGAATTCGTTCAAGGGAAACGCTGACCTTCCCGCTCCTCGGACCTGAAAGCCTATGTTGATACTGGGTATAGAAACGTCATGTGACGAAACGGCGGCGGCCGTGGTGGAAGACGGCGGACGCGTCCTGTCCGGCGTGGTTTCAAGCCAGGACGAGATCCACTCCGCTTACGGCGGCGTGGTTCCTGAACTGGCGTCCCGGGCCCACATAAAGGCCATCGTGCCCGTGTTGGATCGGGCTCTGGAACGGGCGGGAGTCGAACTGAGAGACCTGCACGGCATCGCCGTCACCCAGGGGCCCGGAGTAACAACTAGAAGCGCATGTCATCGTGAACTTTCTTTCGAACGAACCGCCGTCATTCCCTTTTACGGCCCTGGTCGTATCCGGCGGGCACACCAACCTGTATCTGGTCAAGGACTACCTCGATTTTATGCTGTTGCGCCAGACCCGGGACGACGCCGCGGGCGAAGCTTTTGATAAGACGGCTAAATTGCTCGGTCTGGGCTACCCGGGCGGCATCATTATCGATCATATGGCCCGGGGGGGCGACCCGGAGGCCATCGCCTTTCCCAGGGCCATGATGGACGCGGACAGCCTGGACTTCAGTTTCAGCGGGCTCAAGACGGCGGTCATCACTCATCTCAACAAACATCCCCTGGACGGTCCGGATGCGGATCGCCGCACCGCGGACCTCGTGGCCTCGTTTCAGGAAGCGGTGGTGGATGTTCTGGTGGGCAAATCCCTCCGCGCGGCTGAGATGAACCGAACCGGGTCCCTGGTCCTGGCCGGCGGCGTAGCCGCAAACAGCCGTCTTCGACAGAAGATCCAAACCGCCACGCGGGAAGCCGGAATCCGGTTGTTCATCCCCGAGATGAAACTGTGCACGGACAACGCCGCGGGCGTTGCGGCCATGGGATTTCATCTCCTGAGCCGGGGCGTACGTTCCGACCTGGACATGGACGCCTATTCGCGTATGCCTTCGCGGGGCGCCGTGGGGCGCCTTTGATGCGGATCATTCACGGGTCCCCCCTTCCAAAACCTTTTCAGCCTCCGTCATCCCGCGGGAGGCGCAGGATTCCGGTTTCGACTCCGGCTCTCTGGAAACTCCTTGAACGGGACTGAAATGACGTCGACAGACCCATGCAAACCGGCGCCCGCCATGCTGCACAGGCCACGGAAACGGTGGGGCCAGCACTTCCTCAGGGATGGAAGTATCATACGCTCCATTGTCGATCGCAGTGGCGTCGGACCGGAAGACCATGTCATCGAGATCGGACCCGGAAAGGGCGCCCTCACCGCCTGCCTCTGTGAGCGGGTCCGCTTCGTTACCGCCGTCGAGATCGACCGGGACCTGATTCAATACCTCGAAGATCGCCTGTCCCGGGTGTCCAATCTGTCCCTGGTTCAAAAGGATTTCCTGAAACTGAATCTGCAGGACCTTCTTGCGTCGGATTCCGAGGGGCTGATCCTGATGGGGAACATACCCTATAATCTGTCCGCTCCCATTCTGTACAAACTGATCGAATCCGCACCTCTGATCCGTAACGCCACATTAATGGTGCAGCAGGAGGTGGCGGATCGCGTGCTGGCCGATCCCAATACCAAGTCCTATGGCGTACTGAGCGTGCTCATGCAATACCATGCCACGCCGAAACGCCTGTTGACCATTCCACCGGAGGCCTTTTACCCTAAACCCAAGGTCTACTCGACCGTGATTCAGCTGGATTTCCGCCGGCCCCACCCGAGCAGAAGCGGCAACGAGCCCCTGTTCAAACACGTAGTAAAAGGCGCCTTCAGCAGCCGCAGAAAAATGATCAAGAACGCCCTGATGAACAGCCCGTATCTATCACCCCACCCCGACAGGATCGCGAGAGCCCTCGATCAGGCCGGCATCGACGGACGCGTCCGGGCCGAATCCCTCGATATCGACGCGTTCGTCGCCCTCACCGCATCCTTCGACCAGCTGAACTATTAAACGAGGGGGCGCCCGTGTCGAACAACCGAATCCGTCCGCCCGAGAGTCCGGGATCGGACTCCTTCTCCCTCTGAGAGACGGCCGGGATGAGGGTTCTTCTCCCTCGACCGCTGCCGTGGACCCCGAGTTTACAGGGGGGGAGAAGGCCCGCACGACGGCGAGTCGGTGAACGGACGGCTCGGTTGACCGGCTGTCCGAGCATGAAAGACAAGAGGCTGCCCTCCTCTCTTTAATGATGGGATAGCGCACCGTGCGTTAACAGATATTTTAGCGATTTTGCGACGAAATACTATTTATGCTATTCTGGAAATTATTGATGCTCCTGAAGCAGAGCGCCGTTTCATCACAACGGAATAGGAAAGAAGTTGATCAGCCGGCACAATCAATGAAGACTGATTTTTACATCCCCAAAGAACCGATCGCCTCGTTTTGCCGAGAGCATCATATTCGGCGGCTGGCCGTCTTCGGCTCGGCGCTTCGATCCGATTTCCGAAACGACAGCGACATCGATCTGCTGGTCGAGTTCGAACCGGATCACACACCCGGCCTTTTCGGAATAGCTCGCATGGAACGCGAACTTTCAGTCTTGCTTGGTGGGAGAAAAGTCGATCTTCGCACGCCGGAGGACCTGAGCCGGTATTTTCGCCGGCGTGTACTGGAGGACGCGGTGGTGCAGTATGCGGGGGAGTGAGCTACAACAACACCCGATAACTCAGGTTCAATGCCTTCCCCAGGGTTCTGGCGCGCGCTTTGCCGATGGAGCGCTTGCCGTTCTCCATCTCCGAAATGTGCCTTTGCGGAATCCCGGTCAACGCGGCAAGTTGGATCTGAGTCAATCCTTGTCTATGACGCGCACCCCGGAGACGAATCCGTTCTTCTCCGCGAAGTCGCGCACCGCCCGCGCCTCTTTCACCGGACCGACCAATCGGAGTTCCACCGAATCCTCAGTAAGACGCTTTATCGTGAATTCCGACATAGATGAACTCCTCGGATCTGATCTCCCTGTCCGGCCGCCATCCTGAAAATTCGGATGAGATGCTTGAAGAACTCCTCTCGACTGGGATTCTCCAAGCATCCCGTAGACGGATACATATAGTCAGTTCGTAACGTGAGAACGAGCGTAATGAGTTTCCAGCAGATCGTCGCCCCAATCGTTGGTGAGATCCCGCCACACCGTGTGAATGTGGTTGGCGTGATTTTGCGTATTGTCATATTCCACAAGGAAACGGGGGCCATGCATTCTGTAATAGTGTGGCTCACCGGGGGCGGTGGATCCGGCCCATGCAAAATGAATGAGGCCGCGCCCTTCCTTTTCGATGCGGTTCATCTGAACATCCGCGACATCCTCCGGCAATCGGGTGACGTACAGCCACACCAGGTTCATGAGTGATTCCCGTTGATCTGCGGTCATCTCTGCCAGGGGTAATCCTATGGGCAGATCCGGTTTCACTCGGGGTTTCCATTCCGTGATGATGTCCGCCGGAGCTTCGGTATCCACCAGGGCCCGTGCACGAAGATTCCCCTCAAAGGAATTGACCAGTCCGCGGGCCAGGTCTTCTTCAGCCGCGAGTATTCGCAGGCCCGCGAGCGGACCATTGAAGACCCGTGCCGGATTCGCTCCCAGGAAATTCGGTGTGGGAGCGATCTCTCCGGTGTTCATGACGAAAAAGTTCACCGAGACATGGTGGCCTTCCATCCTCCATGCCCAGGGGGATTCAAGGGAAGGCTCTCCGAAGAAAACTACGAAGTACAGATCGGGGTCACGGACATGATAACCAGTTGCGCCTTCCACTTCACCCAGCAGCTTCTCGTGACTCATGATGGCGAGCGCTTTCCGGTAGCCGTCGCGGCTCATGCCGCTTGCGAGCAGCGAGAGCGCCCGCTTCTGCTGGCTGCTCTCCATTTCTTTGAGTGGAAGACCGATCCTTTGACCCGGCCGGTAGTCCCAGTGCGTTCGCTCTTCGCTGGCGGCGGGCAAAAGGGTTTTCGATCGTTGGTAAGGCGAGAGGGCGGCCAGAAGGGCCGCTCCCACTTCGAACATCCTTTTTCCCGTATCCGAACCATCGCTGAAAGACGCATGCGCAGAGCCGACGCCGACGCTTTCACAGATGTCCGCTTTTCCGATCCCGTGCCTCATCGTGCCGCATATCATCGGTAATCACTCCTCCTTTACCGGAAAGGGAACTTTCGATCATGGGCAGTATACGAATGTTCTCATGGATCTTCCGTTAAAGGAATCAGGCGAATACCCTATTTTTTCAGGTAACCGCCTGCACGAAAAGTCAAAGCACGAGGGTAAGAGGAACGATGCTCCCGGAATTCAATCACCCCGTTTCACGGCGTTTCGAAAATCTCTTCGAAAAACTGCTTCATGTGCCCCCATGATCGGCGATCCGCCTTAGGGTCGTATTTCAATGCTTCCATTCCGAACGCGTCGGCCCCGGCATTGGTGAAGCTGTGTCTGGTTCCGCCGTAAAA